>CAYRVZ010000026.1:0-18860 GCA_964427815.1 uncultured Saprospiraceae bacterium
ATCCAATGGCTTATCAACATCGAGTCTTGTATGGCATACTCGCCAATGTTTTTTTCATTGGATTGGGTTTTATGTTAATCACCCTTCATCCTGAAACTTATCACCGCAATCATTTTAGTCAGCTTTTTGAAAAAGGCGATATACTAATTGGCATCGTCAGTCAAGTTCCGACAAAGAAAAAACGGCTTAGCACTGTCCTCAAAATCCATCAACTCTCCCGAAAACACAAAAAAATCACTGTAAGTGGGCGACTTTATGCCTCCTTTCCTGATACCGCTCAACTCGCCTATGGACAAGTCATTGGACTCTCTGTCAGTCCTCAGAAATTCAAAGGAGCCCGCAATCCATATGCGTTTGATTTTAGACATTATCAATATTATCAAAACACACATTATCAAGCTTTTATACAGCCAAATTCGTATCAAACAATTAAAACGCATCAAGGAAACCCCCTACTTCATGTTGCTTTTAGCTTACGCAAAAGATGCCAAGGTGTCCTGCAAAGAATCATGGGCGATTCACGAGATTATGGTATTGCATCCGCCCTGGTACTAGGTGTAAAAGACCATTTATCGGATGAGACCAAAGAGGCTTTTGCTAGTACAGGATCGATGCATGTACTAGCGGTATCAGGCTTACATGTAGGTATAATCAGTGTGGGGCTTCGGTGGTTGATGGTCAGAATATTAGGCCGGCGAAAATCCCGAAGATGGTATCGCATCCTTGCCCAGTTGATAGGGGTTTGGTTCTTTGTACTACTGACGGGTGCTAGTGCATCCGTGCTAAGAGCTGGCGTCATGTTTTCAATCTTGGAAATAGGAATAGCACTTGATAGGCGTACAAGTATTTTTAATAGTATAGCCGCTTCAGCATATATTTTACTGACTTGGAATCCATTTTTATTGTTTCAAGTTGGATTTCAATTGTCCTATTTAGCTTTAACCGGAATTGTCTATTTTCAGCCCTACGTTTATAAGCTCATCGTATTCCGATCTGGAATTTTGAATTTTCTTTGGACATTGACAAGTGTTTCAATTGCTGCCCAAGTTTCTACTTTTCCAATTAGCGTTTATTATTTCCATCAATTTCCATTATCCTTTTTTCTTTCGGGGCTAGTGGTTGTGCCTGCTGCTACGCTGTTACTCCCCCTTTCTATTTTGGTTTTTTTGGTAGATTTCATCAGTCATGGTTTTGCCGATATTTTAGGCATTGGATTGGCATTTGTTTATCAAATTAATTCGGCTTTGGTCTTTGGCCTGAGTACGATTCAATGGCTAAAATTAGGCAATCTTTATTATAGTATGTGGACTGTACTATTATCTTTTGGGTTAATTTTCATTCTTAGTCACTGGCTAAAAAGTAGGCGCAAACAACTAATATTCTATGCATTAGGTATTATCACTTTATTATCCGTAGAGCGCAATTATCTATCATACCAAGCAGAAAATCGTTATCAGATTGCTTTTTTCAGTATCCGTAAAGTGGACGTATTTGGGCTTATTTCTGGAAGGAGCATGTATCACTATCAATCCGATACGCTAACCCCCAAGAATTGGTATTATGCAAGTGGTGCCTTAAAAATTAGAAACGGAATAGCAATGGACACCATTCTTTCAGGAAAGGGCAACTTTGTTTTTGAAAGTATCTTAAAAGCAAATAATTTATGGAATTTTCAAGGAGCCTTGATTGAGGTTGTCCCTCCATTATCAAACGGAGCACCCAAGACCAAAACAAATATATCATATATTCAAAAAGGTATAAACCTTCAAAACTTAGACCAAATAAACGGTGACACCATCATTCTTGGAACCAATATTTCATACAAAGATGCTCAAGCGATCAAACTATATTTTTCGTCGAAAGACAAATACATCCATCATTTAAAAGATGGCGGAATCCTTCTTAATTTAAACCAAGATCTATGAAGTACTTACTTTTAATCTATAGTAAAAAAGAACGTTGGGGAATTCTAAGTTTAGTACTCCTTAACTTAGTTTTGATTCTTATCTCATTCAGCTATAAGCACCCTTCTTTTGAGTTTACGGAAGCAAGTGTCATTGCCTTTCAGACACCCAAGGACCTCAATCTAAACAAAGGGTTTGCTACACGACACACTAAAACCGATTCGCTTTTTCCATTCAACCCAAATGAAGCTTCAAAAGCAGATTTAATTGCACTAGGCTTTTCTGAAAGGGTCGCCAAAAACATAGTCAACTACCGAAGTAAGGGAGGTCAATTTTATAACACGAACGCACTTAAAAAAATATATGGCATGGATAGTCTATTCTTTCTAAAGATAAAAGAATATTGCCAGATTCCCAGTAAAAAAACAATATCTAAAAAGCCGTTTAGCAAAAGGTTTTCGCAAGGTAAAAAGAAATCAAAACGCTTTAAATTCGATCCCAATACGGCTAATAAGTCAAAATTAATATCCTTAGGATTTTCCAATAAATCTGCCAATGCTTTATTGAATTATCGTTCCAAGGGGGGGCGGTTTTATAAGCGGAATGCCGTTAAAAAAATATTTGGTATTTCTGCTTCCTTTTATCAATCTATTGAACCCTTTATTGAAATAAATAGGGTACATCTCACTGGCGGTAGTCAAACAACTAAAAAGCAAGAACCAAAATTCACTGCAAAAAAAGGCATTATTCGTCCAAAAAATAAAAAACTAGAAATCAATTCGGCCTCGCAAGAAGAATGGGAAAACCTTCCTGCTATCGGGCCTTTTCATGCCAAAAACATTGTCTCGCTCAGAAAAAAACTTGGTGGATTCTACGATATCCATCAGATTAAAGAGAGTTATCGTTTAACGGACTCCACCTTTCAAGTTATTCAGCCATACTTAATTGTGGACAAAAGAAATCTTCATAAAATAGACTTACAACGCTCCTCTTTTAAAGAAATAAATCGGCATCCGTACATCACTTATGACCATACAAAATTACTAATGAAAGCCCAACGAGAGGTGGAGCTCTACTCTCTGAAAGACCTGATAGAAACAAAAATTTTCAACAAAACGGAACTAGACAAACTAATTCCATACTTGATTTTTCCAGAGGCAGACTATGAGGACTAGGCTGCGCTTGTTCATTTGTCCTTTGGACGTTCAATGTGCCATTGGCGTTCATTTTAGGCTGCCTGTTCATTTTTACAAACGCATAGTATTGTAAAACTCACGAAAAAATATTCGTGCATTCGTGGCATAAAATTACAAAAATATTACTTCTGTAGCGCCATGCCCATATTTTGAGTGATATTCGTTTTTTACGGAAAGGATATGCGGATGATATTTTAATCTTTTATGAATAGCTTTTCTCAAGTATCCTTTCCCCACTCCATGGATAAGGAAGACAGAGTCCATACCAATATCAAATGCTTCATTTACAAATTGCTCCATGGCACGTAGCTGAATCTGTATAATTTGAGCAGGGGCTAATTGGGCGTGATTTTGCGCAAGCTGCTCAATGTGCAAGTCTATTTCAATAGGAAAATTAGCCAATTTTAACGGATCATACAATCCAGAAACCTTTTTCTTTGGAGGTTCTACTTTCGGTCTGTAAGCCGTAAAATCTTTTGTGTAGTCTTTAAGAGAGGCGCCTGTTTTTTGAGGCTTCGATCCTTTTTGCCAAATATGAATCCCTATCGCCGGAAAATCTAAAAGCGGAATCATCATCTTAGCTTTTAGCAAGGTTTTGTCTTTTAATTTTAAGATGCCAATTTTAAAATCTTCCACACCAGATGTTGTGATTCTTTGGAATAAATAATTCACACTTGGCTTATCCCCAAATTCTAAGGGGGTAAATTCGTCCACTTTCAGCGGAGAGAAAGCTTTTATTCTTTCGGAGATAGTCAGTTCTTTAACCCCCTCAAATAGCACGTCTATTTCAGTGTATAAATCATACGCAGTGGCATTCACCAAAATTAGTTCATATTTAGCTGGCACACCTGCTTCCGACACATTTGTGGGTACCAAAACAAAAAGCAAGGCTTCTTCAATAACTTTTTCTGAAACAAATGGCACAAAGTCATCAGCTGTGGAAAAGGTTTTTGAACGACTCATCCACTGCTCATAAAGTTGAATATTCTCTTTAAAAACGGGGATTTCAGTGGCATCGTCTTCCAATTCAACAATGACCATATCATGATCTTCAGGGCGGATTATTTTGGCAATAACCCCCGTATGGATGAGAACCACTCGTTGCCCAATTTCAAAATTCTTCATGTCACAAAGATACGGATAATATTTCTGTTTGGAGGCTTCGTTACAACGTCCCACATTTATCATAGTAAAACAAAAAAAATCTTACCTTTGAGTATCAAAATATAAGATATGGACATCAAATTCTGTGGAGCCGCTCGAGAAGTAACTGGAAGTGCGCATTTAATCACGCTAAAAAATGGGTTTAAGATATTATTGGATTGTGGACTCTACCAAGGTCATACCAAACACATGAAAGAATTTAATAATAACTGGTTATTTCGCCCTAAAGATATTGATGTGGTTATTTTGTCACATGCGCATATTGATCATTCTGGTCGATTGCCCAAATTAATCAAAGATGGTTTTAAAGGGACCATATATTCTACCCATGCTACTAGAAGTCTTTGTGCCATCATGCTTTTGGATTCTGCTAGAATCCAAGAAAGGTCTGCAGAATATGCCAATAAATGGCGAAAGCGGAAAGGTAAAAAAGCAAATAAAAAGCCTTTATATAAGACGAAGCACGTGAAAGAAACCATGAATCGATTTAAGACTATTGGGTATGATCGATCCTTTCATGTCTCGCAAGACGTCCAAGTCATTTTTAAGGATGCGGGACATATATTAGGTAGTGCAAGCGTATCCTTGCAGATACGAGAGGGAAAAAAGACGACAAAGATTGGGTTTACTGGGGATATTGGACGACCAGAAAGACCTATACTACGAGATCCTCAGCCGATGCCAAAAGCGGATTATATAATATCAGAATCGACTTATGGCAATCGCGTACATGTAGCAGCCCCTAGCGAGCAAGGTCGTTTGTTAAAAATAATAAAAAAAGCATGCGTCAAAAACAAAGGTAAACTTATCATTCCCGCATTCAGTATTGGCCGAACACAGGAGATAGTATATTTGTTGGATCAATTAGCTTCTACTGGAAAGCTACCCAAGATACCCGTATATGTAGATAGTCCTCTTGCGATAAATGCGACTAAAATATTTGGTATTCATCCAGAGTGTTATGATGATGAATTGAATGAATATTTATTGACGGATAAAGATCCTTTTGGCTTTCGCAATTTGCATTATGTCCGCAAAGTAGAAGGATCCAAGGCTTTAAATGCGATGAAGGGACCTGCTATTATTATTAGTGCTTCAGGCATGATGACTGCTGGCCGTGTCAAGCATCACTTATTTAATAATATTGAAGACCCAAAATCAACCTTTTTAATTGTAGGATATTGTTCACCCGGCACCCCAGGTGGTTATTTACGAGATGGAGTTAAAGAGCTATTTTTATTTGGAGAGGTCAAAAAAGTAAAAGCTACGGTGGAAGTGATGGATTCTTTTTCTGCACATGGGGATAAAAACGAGCTGCTCGAATTTTTATCGAATCAGCGTAAAAAGTCTAAGCAACTTTTCTTGGTACATGGTACTTTGCCAGTCCAAAATGAATTTAAGAAAATGCTCGGTGAATATGGATTTAAGCATGTGACAATTCCTAAACTAGGAGAGCAGTTTAAACTGAAGTAGTCCTAATTGGGGTAGAATTAATTCATCCAATCGCTTCTCGAATACTATTTAAAATTTTTCCGCAAGGAGACAATGAAGTTACGTCCTGGAGCAGATATCCCTGAGGCGAATGGTCGATAATGTATATCTTGGATATTTTCGACACCTAATTGCACGGAGTAGTCCTTGCCTAGATTAATGGAAGAATAAAAATTATAGGTATGCCAAGCGAATGCACCTTCTTTGTATGTATTTATTGCATTGTCCGTAGTACCTGGACCAAATTGATCAATGGGCTTGAACCCATTAAAACGTATGATTGCTGATAATTGGATTCTATCCGTTTTGAAACTCAATCCTACTTTTCCGTAAGGAGGAGGAATATGAGATAGAGGACTGGTGCTCCCATTTTTAATAATAACCCCATTCGTAATACTCCAGCTAGCATCCAGTTCCCAGCGTTTTCCAAAATAAAAATTAGCATTTGCGGACAGCCCTTTAATGGTAACGGAATCCGCATTAATACTTGCCGTCGTCTGCAGCCGTTCTCCATCTAATTCGATAAAATTATCTCCATTAGGAGCAGGAAAAGTATCTACAATAATTGCATCTGTCAACTGTGTTTTAAATGCAGTCAGATAAATATTAGCTGCAAATCCTTTTTTATCATTTTCGTAGTAGGCGCGCTTCCTAAAAAACTGCCCTATTGTAACTTCTGTTTGTAGGGATTTTTCAGGTGTTACAGATGGATTTGGCACAGTGATAAAGCCATTTTTTTCTCTAATTTTTCCAAAGTCGTCTAAGTTTGGCGCTCTAAAAGCCGTAGAAACTAGCCCTCGAAGTTGGAATCCATTTTTGGCATTAATGGTTCCGCCAAGCCCCCAAGTCAGTGCATCATTTTCATTACGCAAGCCTTCATAAAAAGTAATGGGCCAGCTTGCTTCATCATCTCGACTGTATCTTGCGTCCAGACTAATTGCTGAATATCGCATCCCAGCATTAAGCGCAAAAACTTTATTAGGGGATTGCAATTGTAAAATCCCATATGCCCCATAAGCTTTCATTTTACTTCCTCCACTAGGATACCTAGACATTTGATTTCCTGTGGTAAAGTTGGTTTTAATATCAATTTTACCCGCTTTCGACAGAACATTATTAATATTAACTTCTCCACCATACAAGAATTTGAAAGTAGCTTTTTCATTTAGCCACTTTTCAAGGTCTAAGGTTAGCGCCATCACCTGTACATCTTCATATTGAAAAGATCGGATGTCTTGCCCAAATTTTCTTTTTAATCGATCTTCATTTATCTTTTGGAAAGAAGCGATGAGCTTAGCCTTATTCATAATGGTCGCTTTACCGACCCATTTGGTATTAAATGCGGTCAACAATCGTACTTGCGGCCCATAATTCCATTCAATAAATTTTAATAATTCGGGGTTTCCCTTTTCAATCGCCAGTTTATCATTTCTAGGAATATTACTAGAATTAGACACTTGAAAGTTCAATCCAAACTCTAAATTTTTGTTTGCCCGAAACCTCATTTTGTGCAAAAAATCCATTTGCCAGTAGCCGCTTTTTGGGATAATATTAGGATCAAAATTTTCTATGACCTGATCGGCTCCATTGACACTTTCAACAAAGTAGAATCTTTTACCAAAATCAGGATAATCCACCTTTCGTATGCTACCTGTTCTTAAGTCTCCAAATTTGGAGTAGGAAATACTGGTAAACATTCCAAATTTTCGACGTGCGTGATCAAAGTCAACATGAGCTGTTTTTTCTAGATTCGCTGTCGCAAATCGAATAAACCCTGACGCTTTTGTTTCTTGTGCAATTTTCCGATCTTTCGTCAAGATAGACGGCGTTCTAGTTCTGAAATGAATAACTCCTCCGAGGGCATCACTTCCATACATCAAAGATCCTGGCCCAAAAATCACTTCCAATTTATCTAAAGCCGCATTATCGATAGTGATGGCATTTTGCAAATGCCCACTTCTATAAATGGCATTATTCATTCTTACGCCATCAACCACCAATAAGACTTTATTGGCTTCAAAACCACGTAAAACAGGACTTCCTCCCCCTGCTTGGGATCGTTGGATAAAAATCTGACCCGATGCTTCCATTGCTTCGGCAGCTGTTTTTGGATTGGTTAGTGCTATTTCTTTACTTGATATTTGCTCTACTTGGTATGGAATATCCTCTTTTCGGGCATCCGTCCGACCGATGACGACCACTTCTTTGATAATCTGTTCATCAGGCTTTAGTTGCACTTTTGCGCCCATTCTACGAATTTCGAAAAAAGAATACGAAGCCGTTTTGTACCCAATAAAAGAAAACTCAAAAATCCGATGAAGTTTATCGTTAGGCAACTCAATAAAGCCATCATAATCAGCTGTTTCAGAAAAGTCCAGCGCATAGACATTAACAGCGGGGAGCGGTTTAAAATTTTCATCGACAATGGACACCCGCATACCTTTCATCCCTGCTTGCGCAAAGCTCAAAGATGCTATCAAAAAAAGCAAAATACCGAGACTGGTACGCTTCATCAAAGGTGTATTGATTACAAAGGATTGTTTAACGGTAAATCTATCTCAAAGGTTGTTCCTTTAGCTACAGTAGATGATTTTACAAAAATCCTACCAGAATGATAGGATTCGACTATCCTTTTTGAAAGGGACAACCCAAGCCCCCACCCCCTTGTTTTAGTGGTATAACCAGGGTTAAAGATGGTTTTTAATTTGCTACTCGGGATGCCTTTTCCTGTATCAGAAATGTGGATAATAATGCGCCGTTCAGTGGTTGCCATTCTGATATCAATATTTCCCTGACCTTCCATTGCATCGAGTGCATTACGAAGCAGGTTTTCGATAACCCAGTCAAAGAGAGGTGGATTAATATTCGCCATGACATGGTCTCGATCTGCTTCCAAAGAAAATTTCATTCTTTTAGGCGATCTAGCCTGCATATACTCCATTACTTTTTGGAGTTCGATATTGATATCTGTTGGGAATAACTCGGGAGTTGATCCCACTTTTGAAAATCTTTCAGCGATGAGTTCAAGTCTAGTCACATCTTTTTGGAGTTCATTGACTACATTTTGGGTGGCTTCATCGGGATTCATCATTTTAAGGTGTTCAATCCAAGCAATAATGGCTGTAATGGGCGTACCTAATTGATGGGCCGTTTCTTTAGCCATACCTACCCATACTAAATTTTGTTCGGTTTGCCTTGCGGCGCTAAAAGCGAGATAGCCCAAAACGATAAAAACACCTATTAATAATAACAAAACAAAAGGCATATAATTCAATTGAGTCAGAAGCTTTGACTGCTGGTAATAAATATACTGGGTATTATTTTTATCTGTCACAATGTGCGGTTCACCACCGCTCTTGATGATAAAGTTGAGTTCCTTTCGGAGGAAAATAGTGTCATTATTTTGCTCCTTTTCAAAATTTTTGCCTGAATCTATCCCACCTCTGTCATTGACCAAGATTAAAGGAGTCGTCGTATTGTCTTCTAAGATTTTAGAAACCAAAGTCATGTGACTATCTGGATTCTGGATGGTTTTAATGGCAAGCGCAATGTGTGTTACTTTATGTCTTTCCTCTTCCTTTAGTTTTTCCGAAAGGTAATAAGTATAGGCCAAAAAAGCCAAAATAAGCAATATGCCCGCAATTCCTAGATAGATTTTCCACCTAGATTTAACGGAATAAATACTGTTATTTGGGCTTTTTTTGCTCATAAAGATCAAAGTAAAAGAAATATAGGCCATAATACGAAAACTTGACCCATGGAGTTCAGGAAAACAACGTCAATATTATGAAATATAATATATTAAGAAACAAAATGTTTTTAAAACTTGAAAACCCGACCAAAAAGATGTACCTTTGGGGTGGTGATCAAAGGACACCAGGTTGTTTTTTCTTGTAATAATTTACGCCGGCACCATAAACCCAGCCGGATCGCCCCTTTTTCGTTTTAATTTTCACCCACGGTTCATCCGTTTCAATAGTACCGAGGTTGATTTTTTGCTTGAAGTCCGTGACCTCATCCAAAAAATACACCTTCTCAAAAAGGGGAAGCCTTACAATAGTCATTGAATCTAAGCTTGGACCATTCCTAAGCTTTAGTCCGTCAATAGTCACATATAAGATGGCTCGATCTATGACGACTTGTTTTATTTTCTTATCGGGTGAAGTCTTTTTTATTGGATTAGCTATAGAATCTACCTTGATTGGTGGGAGGTCATTTGTATTTACAATTGTAGGTAAGCTTGCGGCATTAGGCGAAGGCACCGAATCCGTTGGTACACTTGGTAGGCCTGGGTTGAGCATTTGCTTGGTTCTATTGCATTTTGCTATTGCCCAAACCGAAAAGCTCACAAAAAATATTGCAAGCAAAAGCATTTCAAATTTTGGTAATTTTTTTTTACTCATCGTGTCAGTTTCATCCTTTCGGAAAATGAAAAATTTTATCTTTTGCAAATATGGTGATTATTTTTTGATTTGGCTGGCTCTGAAGCCGATAACAAAATGTATGTCGTCACCTTTTTTTTAGCCTTTCACTCTTTTAAGAAAAATGGCTAGGCCAAAAACAAGCATGCATCAGATATTACGCTCATAGAAACATGACGTGTGACTATAACTTTTAAATAAGCAAACATGGAGGATTCAATGGTTTATAATATTGCACTGACAAAAATACCGGGTATAGGCTCTAAAAGGGCTAGATCCTTATTAAGCTATTGCGGTAGTGCCCAAGCTGTCTTTGAAGGGCCCGCACCATATATTCGTAACGTTCCAGGTTTTGGGGCCCGCCTTTCGAATGAGTTAAAAAATAGAGCAGCCTTTTTAAAAGGAGCAGAAAAGGAATTGAAAGCACTTCAAAGAAAAGGGATTACGCCTATTTTTATTAGTGACAAAAATTACCCTAGACGGCTGCGGCATATTCCTGATAGCCCTATCGTACTCTATTCAAAAGGCCCCGCCGATCTCAACCCATCCCGTAGTATAGCCATAATTGGCACTAGAAAAGCAACGGATTATGGTCGCCTTATAACCGATCAAATCATTGATGAACTGGCTGCATATAATGTAACTATCATCAGTGGACTTGCCTACGGAATTGATGTTACTGCGCATCGTCGAGCTGTTGACATTGGGCTTCCTACTATTGGAGTCATGGGCACTGGATTTGGGCAAATTTATCCAAGTTATCACAAATCTATTGCCAACAAAATGCTTGAATCAGGCGGGCTGTTAACAGAACTACCTTATGAAAAAGGTCCCGACAAAGAACATTTTCCTATGCGTAATCGCATAATAGCAGGCCTGAGTGATGCCGTACTGGTCGTGGAATCTGCCGCCAAAGGTGGATCTATTATTACCGCTAATCTAGCCTTGGGATATGATAGAGATGTCTTTGCTATCCCAGGTCGAATAACCGATCCCCTAGCTGCTGGTTGTAATCAGCTAATCCGTCACCACAAAGCCTTTATGGTCAGAGGGGCAGAAGATATTGTGCGTAATATGAACTGGGATGTTCAAAAAAAAGCTAAACAAGCTAAACTCTTTGAGTCTTTATCCACCGAAGAAAAAAGTGTCGTATCAATTATGAAAGGACGAGAAGCCTCCTATGCAGATGAGTTGAGCGTAGAAGCCCAAATGACTTGCGGTGAAATGGCTTCGCAATTGTTGGTACTTGAACTAAAAGGAGTCGTGAAGTCTGTACCTGGTAATAAGTTTATGTTGACTTGAACTTAGAGGAAGACGCGAATTACACATTTATTGTGTAAAATTACTGTTACACAAATAAATTTGGGCAAAGTAGGTATTTGCGCTTTAAAACTATACTAGTCCCCTTTCGTGCCAAGCAAAAAACATCAAATCACGTGTAATTCAAACAGGATCGATTTTTGTAATATGATACCTATTTGACCTATAAATTAGAGCAAATGATCTCTAAAGCTATACTTTCTTTATCACTTGCAACTTTGTCTTTTTCTGGATGTCCTCCTAGACAAGTAATGGGATCTATTACTCCGACACCTAGAGTAATAGAATTTGAGAAACCTAAAATGCCAAAAAACATCATCTTTATGGTGGGAGACGGAATGGGTATTACCCAGATCACAGCCGGTTTATATTCTAACTCCAATCACTTGGAATTAGAGCGGTGTACGTATTCTGGGTTTCATAAATCAAATTCAGGGGATTATTTGACTACTGATTCTGCAGCAGGGGCTACCGCTTTCTCTTGCGGAAAGAAAACCTATAATGGTGCTATTGCCATGAATATGGATAAGGAAGCCATACCCACCATTTTGGAAGAAGCGGAATCTAAAGGTTTAGCCACTGGACTCGTGGTTACCTCAACTATTACTCATGCCACTCCAGCCGCTTTTATTGCCCATGCAGAAAGTCGCAAAATGAATAAAGAAATCGCTGCTCAATTTCCAGATAGCGGAATCGATCTATTCATTGGAGGTGGATCCAACCATTTTGACGAAAGGAAAGATGGGCGTAATATTATCAAAGAGTTAGAAAAAAAAGGTTATGTAATTAAAAATATTAAAGAAGAATCGATTGAAGATCTAGCAATCGATCCGAACCACCCATTTGGGTATTTCACTGGATGGGGCGGCCCTAAGACCTATCGCCAAGGTCGGAGATACCTACCTACCGCTGCACAAAAAGCAGCTAATTATTTAGATAAAAGAAGTGAGAAAGGTTTTTTCATGATGGTGGAAGGATCACAGATTGATTGGGGAGGACATGCCAATGATTCGGAATATATCATTGAGGAGATGTTGGATTTTGATGCGACCATTGGCAAGATTTTAGATTTTGCAGAACAAGATGGGGAGACTTTAGTTATTATTACAGCGGATCATGAAACAGGTGGGTATTCAATTTTACCTTCATCAAAAATGAATAATCTAAAAACACATTTCTCAACCAAACATCACACGCCCACTCTAATTCCTGTATTTGCTTTCGGCCCAGGGGCGGAACATTTTTCTGGAATTTTTGATAATACAGATCTCTATTACAAGATGGTAGAAGCCTTTGGTTGGTAAGCATTTAAATACTCACTCGTATGAAAATTTTAAAATTTGGCGGATCATCAGTTGCCACACCTGAAACGATAAGAACCGTTACTGGAATCATACGAACAAATTACACCCAAGGAGAAAAATTCAGCTTTGTGGTTTCGGCTTTTGGGGGCGTGACAGACAAGCTACTAGAAATGGCATTTTCAGCGGCTTCGGGCAATGCAATTTTCGAATCCCAATGGGCATCTTTAAAACAAAGGCATTTTGATACTATTGCCGATCTATTGACCAGTTCTTTTTTGGACATCGCACAAGAGAAACTAAATACTCGATTTGACAATTTACTAAATGTACTTCGAGCTATCCATGCCATTCAAGAATTAACCCCTAGAACAAAAGATTATATTGTGAGCTTTGGAGAGCGTAATTCGGCTTTCATTATAGCTCAATTTTTGACACAAGAAGGCATTATAGCCAATTACTTGGATGCCCGAAAAGTTATTTTAACTGACGACCAATTTGGGCAAGCACAAGTGAATATCGACAAAACTAATATTAGCATTAAGAACTGGTTTGATCACAATCCTGGTATAGCAGTCATAACTGGTTTTATTGGAGCGAATTCAGCCGGTATTACAACAACTTTAGGCCGTGGTGGATCTGATTATTCTGCTGCACTATTCGGTGCGGCCTTGGGTGCAGAAAGGATTGAAATATGGACAGATGTAAACGGCATCTTGACAGCTGACCCGCGTGCTGTAAAAGATGCTCATACCTTGCCGGAAGTTACTTATGCCGAGGCTATGGAGATGTCTCATTTTGGCGCAAAGGTCATTTATCCACCGACGATTCAGCCTGCACTTAGAGCAAACATTCCTATTTATATTCGAAATACTTTTGAGCCTGACTTTCAGGGAACTAAGATAAGTGCTACTAGACAAAGTAATAGCAATATGATCACAGGCATGGCCTCTATTGGGCAAGTCGTGTTACTAACTTTAAGAGGTAGTGGCATGGTGGGTGTACCTGGTTTTGCAGCGAGGCTGTTCAATTGTTTGGCACAGGGCGGAGTAAACATAATAATGATTACTCAAGGCTCATCGGAGCATTCAATTTCGTTTGCTGTAACTCCCCAAGAAGCAGATAAAGCTTTAGGGCTAGTGGAGTCTACATTTGAGGTTGAGCTTGCGCAAAAAAAAGTAGAACCAATCAAGGTAGAAAAAGACTTGTGCATTATGGCCATAATAGGCGAAAACATCAAGATTAGACACAATATATCAGGCGCTTTATTTCAGGCGCTCGGCTCTAACGGGGTGAATGTAGTAGCTATTGCTCAAGGTTCTTCTGAATTGATTATTTCAGTTGTATTACATAAGTCAGATGAAAAGAAGGCATTGAATGCTGTCCATGAAACCTTCTTTTCTGACAGCGTTAGGCAGATTCATTTATTCTTAGTTGGCGTTGGCTTAGTCGGGAAAAAACTACTACAACAAATCGGTAAACAAAATAAAACACTACGCAAAACGCATCAACTAGAGATTTGTCTAGTTGGATTGGCAAATAGTCGTCAAATGTGCTTTGCCGAAAACGGTATTCCCTTTGATCGATATACTGAACTTCTATCGGATGGAGAAGTCATGGATATGCCTTCTTTTGTTAAAAGGATGGGGACTTTAAATCTACGAAACTCGATTTTTGTAGATGCAACCGCCAACGAACATATTCCCCTTTTTTACGAAAGCATATTAGAAAAGAGTATCTCTATTTCCACACCCAATAAGATTGCGGCTTCTTCGGGGTATTTGCAATATAAACGATTAAAGACCCTAGCCAAACAATACCATGTGGCGTATAAATACGAAACGAATGTAGGCGCAGGCTTACCCATTATTACTTCTATTCAAGATTTGGTTCGTTCGGGTGACCAAATATTAAAAATAGAAGGTATCCTTTCTGGCACTCTGTCCTTTATATTTGGTGCTTTTACAGAGGGCGTAAAATTTAGTAATATTGTCAAAGAAGCAAAAGCAAAAGGATTTACAGAACCAGATCCAAGGATTGATTTAAGTGGCAAAGATGTTGCTCGAAAAATTGTGATTTTGGCCAGAGAGATTGGGTTAAAAGTTGAATTATCAGATGTAATTATTGATCCTGTTTTACCTCCTAGCTGTAGCAATGCACCGAATATAGATGCTTTCTTTGAGGCGCTTGAAATGTCGAATGATTTCTTTGAAGACTTGCGTAAAAAAGCTAGTGACCAAGGAAAGGTGTTGCGCATGATTGCTAAATTAGAAGACGGTGTCTGCCATATCGGGTTGCAGGAGGTTGATAGTACAAGTCCTTTTTATGCTTTACAAGGTGGGGACAATATGATTGCGATTACTTCACGCCGATACTCCCCTTACCCATTGGTCGTTCGAGGACCTGGGGCTGGTGCTTCTGTGACTGCGGCAGGGGTTTTCGCTGAGATTGTTGGACTTGCGTCCAACATTTTGTAATACTGCTCCTCCGGGTCTGTTGGACCTGTCCATTGTCACCAGTTTCTAAAGGGATTTTGGATCAAGTTTGCATTGTAATACCGACTATCATTAGAAACTTCCAGCCCTATCCATTCGGGCATAGTAAAAGATTCATTCTCATCAGACAATTCTATCTCCGCCACAACTAACCCTTTATTTTCTCCTTCAAAAACATCTATCTCCCATGTATGCCCGTCAAAATCAATATTATATCTAGTCTTTTCAATAATCGGGCGGTGACATAATTCCAGCATCTTCATTCCATCATTCAAGGGAATTTCATATTCGAATTCCTTTCTTGTTGTATTTACGGTCACTCCTTTAATCGTTAAAAAAGCTTTGTCTCCTACAACCCGTATTCGGACTGTGCGTTCTTTATCTAAGCTTAAATAACCTTGTATCAAGACTTGCCCTTCAGCTGCTTCTAGCCAATTATTGTTTTTTAGTAAAAACTTTCTTTCTATTTCTATTGCCATTCTATTAATTGCGTTTACACAAAAGTAAGCAAAACCATAGATATCCAAGCTGAATGTATCAAGAGACTCAACTCGGGTTCTATTATTCAATTTCAGCTATCCTTACTTTTACAAATTTATACTGCTGAATCGAAGCAAACTTTGGGGCAGATACTGCCTTACTTTTTACTAGTTCCTCATGTGGCATTGCATTCCAACAAAAACCCTATATTTGTCTAATGAAATCATCAAAAACAAATCGGGTACCCTTTTCGCCGAAAGGAGTCAAGCGGGTATGGGAATCTGCGGAGCACATCAAGATTCGGTCTTACTATGAAGCAGCTGACCTTGTAGGAATCGGACACCTAGGCTTTGTTGCTGGGACTCCACCCTATTTAGGAGGCCCTTATGCGACTATGTATCTCGGCCGCCCTTGGACGATACGACAATATGCGGGTTTTTCTACTGCTGCAAAAAGTAATGCATTTTATCGACGTAATTTAGCTGCGGGGCAAAAGGGATTATCTGTGGCATTTGATTTGGCTACGCATCGTGGCTACGATTCTGACCATGAACGTGTATCGGGCGATGTGGGTCAAGCGGGTGTAGCGATTGACACCGTTGAGGATATGAAAGTTCTTTTTGATGGTATTCCGTTGGATAAGATGTCAGTTTCAATGACCATGAATGGGGCTGTGATACCCATCATGGCCTTTTATATTGTTGCAGCGGAAGAAAGTGGCGTTTCGCGCAAGCAACTAACGGGCACTATCCAAAATGACATCTTGAAAGAGTTCATGGTTCGTAATACCTACATCTATCCACCAGAACCTTCCATGCGTATCATAGGAGATATTTTTGATTTTACTTCCAAGCAGATGCCTAGCTTTAATTCTATCAGCATCAGTGGATACCATATGCATGAAGCGGGTGCGCCTGCAGATATTGAAATGGCTTATACGTTGGCTGATGGCTTAGAATACATCCGAACTGGTCTAAAGGCCGGCTTAAAGATTGATGACTTTGCTCCTAGGCTTTCTTTTTTCTGGGGGATTGGGATGAACTTCTTTATGGAGATTGCCAAGATGCGTGCGGCTAGGGTGATTTGGGCACAACTCGTAAAGCAGTTCAATCCAACAAAGACTAAATCCATGTCTTTACGCACCCATAGCCAAACCTCTGGGTACAGCTTGACAGAACAAGATCCTTTTAATAATATTACAAGAACGACTATTGAAGCAATGGCAGCAATTTTTGGTGGAACCCAAAGTTTACATACTAATTCTTTAGATGAAGCGATAGCCTTGCCGACTGACTTTTCAGCAAAAATTGCCCGAGAGACTCAATTAATATTACAAAAAGAAACAGGCATTGTAGATGCGGTAGATCCATGGGCTGGCTCCTATTATATAGAATCATTGACCAACGATTTGATTGAGAAAGTATGGAAGCACTTAACCGAAATCGAAGCACTTGGTGGCATGGCAAAAGCGATTGAAGCCGGGATACCCAAAATGCGTATTGAGGAAGCTGCTGCTCGAAAACAAGGAGGTATTGATAGTGGTGAAACTAAAATCGTTGGGGTTAATATTTTTAAAACTGATGACAAAAAACAGATTGACATTCTAGCTATCGATAATGATGAGGTGCGGGAATCTCAAATTGCACGCATCCAAGAAGTCAAATCAAAACGGAATCAATCGGACGTTGTAGCTGCCTTACAAAGGCTAGAGCATGCGGCTCAATCTGGGGAAGGAAACCTTTTAGAAATAGCCATTGAAGCCGCGCGTGTTCGAGCGACATTAGGAGAAATCACTTCCGCTATGGAAAAACATTTTAAAAGATATACTGCTCATACTCAGGCAATTAGTGGTGTTTATTCACAAGTCATGAAACAAGATAAATTATTTATAGAAGTTCAAAAACTGGTTACTATTTTTGAGAAAAGTCATGGGCGTCGCCCCCGTATTTTAATTGCCAAACTCGGTCAAGATGGTCATGATCGAGGAGCTCGGGTCATCGCTACTGGCTTTGCGGATATTGGGTTTGATGTGGATATTGGCCCCTTATTTCAGACACCAAAAGAAGCTGCCAAGCAAGCTGCCGAAAATGATGTGCATGTAGTTGGGATTTCGTCAATGGCTGCGGGTCACAAGACACTTGTTCCGGATACCATTAAGGCTTTAAAGGAAATTGGACGTGAAGATATTTTGGTGATTGTCGGGGGTATTATTCCTCAGCAAGATTATGCTTTCCTTTCGGAAAATGGAGTAGCTGGTATTTTTGGACCTGGCACTAAAATTGCTCAGGCTGGCAAGGACATCATTGAACAGCTAATCTGACTTTGAAGGCGGATCCGCGAAAGATGGAGCATAAACTATTGATGTATACCTAAGTTACGAAATCTAAAAAATTATGTCGGGTAATAAGGTTCCAATCCGCATTATCATAAGTCTTTAGCCATAGCTTTGGGGCTTTGACTTTGGCATTCTTGTATTTAAATTCGTATCCGAATAACCGTCCGTCCCTTTCCTCTACTAAGTCTATTTCTTTCTGGTCATAGGTTCTCCAAAAGTAATTATTAGCATATACACCTAGATAAGATTGCTTTTTCATTCTTTCCATAAATAAGAAATTTTCCCATATCATTCCCATATCATTTCTATTTTCTAGGGCATTAAAATTATTAATAATAGCATTTCGCACACCAATATCATAAAAATAATATCTATTGGATTTTGTTACCTCTTTACGTAGGTTTCTTGAAAACCCACCTACTTTCTTAAGCACAAAGGTTTTTTCTAATAAATCCAAATATTTTGCCACTGTTTGCTTCGCAATACCATGTGTTCTAGACAGTTCATTTAAAGATACTTCATGCCCAATTTGATAAGCAACAGATTTTAATAGACCAAAAATAACTGTTGAATTTTTAATTCCATCCAACATTAAAATATCCTTTAACAAATATGAATCTCTCAAATTTATCAAATATTTTATTTTTTCATTTTTATTTTGCGCAAGTAAAACTTCAGGATAAGAACCATAAACAAGGAGGTCACTTAGTCTTTCAATGACAGACATGCCTCCTGTATCCTGCACCAATTCCA
>CAYRVZ010000027.1:0-18140 GCA_964427815.1 uncultured Saprospiraceae bacterium
ATTTAAACCAATTAAGAAAAGGGGGGGATTTTCCGAAAGGCACTTTGATTGTTGATAATCATTTATTTGAAGATGGTATCAATCCTTATTATACAGAATTTTTAATTGGAGGTTTAACGAAAGCCTTTAAAGAAGGGGATGTTTCGCGCATTCTTCATAGAAGTACTGACTTGGGACATTATATTGGAGATGGGCATGTACCCTTACATACGACTGAAAATTATAATGGGCAATTAACGGGTCAAGTGGGGATTCATGGCTTTTGGGAAAGCAGAATTCCTGAACTTTTTGCAGATAAGGAATACGATTATTTTGTGGGCAAAGCGGATTATGTGAAAGATAAAAGAGAATGGATTTGGGATTATGTGCTCGCTAGTCATAGTTATGTGGACTCCGTATTATTAATTGAAAAATACTTGCGCAAAACGTATCCAGCTGATGAGCAAATGTGTTTTGAACAACGGAAAACGGCTATGGTCAAAACTCAATGTGCTGATTTTGCTAAGACATACGAAACCTCCATGAATGGAATGGTCGAAGACCGTTTTAGAAAAGCCATACACAGTGTAGGTAGTGCTTGGTATTCTGCGTGGGTGGATGCAGGAAAACCCGATTTGACTAATTTAGACTCTAAACTTGTCCTTGCGGAAAAAGATACCCTACAAAAATACTATGAGGCCGGTCAGATTAAAGGTAGAAGTCATGAATAAATGATCGCCGCTTTGTTTAGAACCTATCGACAGAAGAAATAAACAGACATAATGAAAAGTAAATTTGAAATATTAAGCTTAGTGGCTATCATTCTAGGAATTGTATTGGGCATATTCGTACCCCAGTTTGCAGGTTACTTTGAATTCCTAGGTAAGATCTTTTTAGCCCTTTTGAAAGTGTTGATTTTGCCGATTATTATTCTTTCTTTATTCTTGGCAATCGCCCGAATATCATCTTTGAGTAATTTAAAAGAAATTGGATTAAAGACGATAGGATATTATTTATTGACAACATCATTGGCGGTGGCTACGGGTTTGGTCTTAGCCAATGTTTTTATCTTTAAAGGGGCGGTGGAATCTATCACACAAACGGATACTAAGTCTGGAATTAACTTCGTAGATCGAATCTTTTCAGAAAATATTTTTAAATCGATGGCGGAAGGGGAGATTCTGCACATTGTGGTTTTTACGATTTTATTTAGTTTAGCCTTTATCTTTTTGGATGAAAAGAAAAAAGCCCCTGTTTTAGATATTTTTGACACCTTTTACGAAGTGATCATGAAGTTGATTTCTTGGGTTTTGAAATTGGCTCCGCTGGGTATTTTGAGCTTAGTTTGGGCAACCATTGCCAAATTTGATAGCAGTACTTTTAGTAGTTTGAAATCGTTCTTTATAGCGACAGGTATTGCTGCTTTTGTCCATTCTTTTATTTCTTTACCCTTGATAGGCAAGCTTTTAGGCAAGTTTAATCCGTTGGATTATTTTTGGAAAGTAAAGCAAGCTATTATTATTTCATTTGCGACTGCCTCCAGTTCTGCCACTTTACCTGTATCGACAAAAGTAGTAGAAGATGCGGGTGTATCAAAGAAAGTAAGTCGGTTTGTATTACCAATAGGTGCGACCTTGAATATGGATGGTTCGGCGTTGTATCAAGCTTTGCTAGCCATGTTATTTGTGTCTTTATCAGGTATTGATATTTCTTTTGCTCAACAGATATTGCTCTTTATTTTTATTGCTTTATCTTCTGCCGGTACCGCCGGTATTCCTTCTGGAGGAATAGTGATGATGACGATGGTGATTAATTTATTGGGAATCCCAAATGCCGAATATTATTTAGGCCTTTATGTGATGGTGGATCGTTTTTGGGATTATCCGATTACCTCAGTCAATGTATGGAGCGATTTGATTGGAGCCAAAACGGTGGATAGCTTTATTGATTAAGGCTTGACACAATTTTGCAATAATTACGTATCATTTGTTTTCGTAATGACTTTTGGTCTGACACTTATCAAATCCATCCCTACGATTGTGAAGAGTATGAAGCACGTGCCTCATTTACTCCTAATTTTTGACTAAAAATAAAGATTTAATTCATGAAGGAATATTATTCGCTAGAAACAGTAGTAAAGCAACTACAGGAATACTTTAAATCAGATAACCCAATTATTCAGCAATTTGCGGATTATCTAGAGGGTACAGCTCCTATGCCAGAGGTGGTGAATGGAAAAAAGGGGCGTATCACCATGTTGAATTGGTTTGCCTCAAGGGTAGGCAGGGAGTATGTTGACAAATTGCTTGACGTATATTTTAAAGACTTGGCGGTATTGACTGAACATTTGTTTGAGAATGTTGGGACTCTAATGCCCAATGCTCATAGCCGTTGGGTAGGGATGAATAAATCCTCAAAAGTATTCTATACTAATTGGATCGGACATTCTTGGCACAGTCAGTTTCTTTTATTTGATGGGGACATTTTGACAGAAGAGGAAAAAAAGGAGATTATTGTGGTGACGGAAGATAAACTATCCACTTTCGGCAAGTATTTGATTACTCAAGGTGAAGAGGAAGCACAATTGTTTTTTGATGTGATGATTCAGGACGATGAAGAGGGAGATTACGCTTCACGTATTTATCGCAATTTATCTTTTTTTAATACTTATTTTGCTAGTCTATTACAAAGTAAATCTAACTTTGGAAGAATAGCGAAGTACAAAAACAAACAGCGTTATAGTGATGGGAATTTACGTTCTTGGACCATTCGCAGATTGATAGAAATAGATAGTAAAACCTATATCCCACTACTGGATCCCTATTTAAAATTTTTAACTTTTGACTTTCATGCTGGAAGTGGAGAGTATTTAATTTTAAAGGATTTATATGCTTTGGCACCCAAGAAGTATCACGATTTATTCTTAAAATTTATCAATAGATTTTTAGACTTTTTTACTGTGGTAAAATTGTATCCTTATGGAAATTCTGGACTCGAGAGTAAGCAAAGAGCAATGAAAGCAGAACCATTGACTCAGTGGAATATTCCAAGCATTGCGATTACGGGAGATTATTGGGCGCAAAAGGAATCAATCTTGAAGTATCTGTTTGAATCCTTACGGGAAATTGCTCCACAGGAGTTTGAGGAGAAAATAGAGAACTTTTGCAAACATACTTGTTTTGTGGCGGTTGAAGTGATCGAAATCGTGCGTACCCACTTTGAAGGAGAAAAGCGACTAGCCTTGTTGATGTCTATTTTAAAAATTAAAAATATAGACACCGAACATAAATACTATCCTGTATTGATGGAAGCTTTTGAGGGGCTTGATTGGAGTGAAGAGGTAAGCGAGTTGTGGAAGTTTGGTTGTGCGATGAAAGAGGCTAGAATGCAAGTCTTTGTAGCCAAAAAACTAGCAGAAAAACCCAAAGTATTAAGACCATTTTTGGAGGGAGATTTGGCTAAAAAGAAAGGAGAAAGGCAACTGGTTTTATTGACCTTATCCAAGATAGACTCCACTTTTGCAAAGGACGAATTGTGGAAAAAATTTCATCTAGAAAAAGATGAAAAAGTGAGACACTTTTTGTTACCGATTGTGACGAGAAAGTACTACGATAAAGACTTGTCTCGAAAGGAGGTGTCAGCGATTGTTCAAGCAGCTGAGGGCAGATATGTATTATCATCAATTT
The DNA here is from genome assembly GCA_964427815.1 of uncultured Saprospiraceae bacterium. Taxonomy (GTDB): domain Bacteria; phylum Bacteroidota; class Bacteroidia; order Chitinophagales; family Saprospiraceae; genus HyVt-613. The sequence goes on from CAYRVZ010000027.1 coordinate 3,666, forward strand.
ATTTGGATGAAATAGTATTAGGTTGGAAGAATTTACCTGCTTTATACTTTAAGGACGGGAAAAAACTGTCTAAAACGGAATTGTTTTTTTTAGGATATAGAATGGCTCAGATAAAAACGATGGTATCGGATCCTGAAGCAAAGTTATTGATTAATCACATAGATAAAACAAAATCAAATGCTTTTGCGAAAGCCATTCTAGAGCAATTTTTGGAGAAAGGAGCAGTTGCAAAACAAAAGTATATTATGTGCTTAGCAGGTATATTAGGAGATGAATCATTATTGGATTATTTGAAAAAACTATTCGTTCAATTACATGATGATAAACGGTTGAAAATGGCCCAATATGTTATCTCTACCATAGCGATGATAGGAACAGACAAAGCGCTACGTCATGTCGAATACATTTCTCGAAAGTATAAAAGAAAAGCGTCCTTAGAAGCAGCAGCCATCCAAGCATTAGAAGATGCGGCTGAAGAGCTGGGAATGGACATGTATGAGTTGTCAGACAGAATTATCCCTGATTTTGGTTTCGATGGTCTGTACAAAACGATCGAAGCGGGAGAGGAAGAAATCCGAGTATTTGTGGCAAAAGATTTTAAATTACAATATATCACAGAGGATAACAAAACAAGGAAATCTCCACCGAAAGCAGTTTCGAAAGAAACAAAAGCACAACTAAAAATCATACAAAAGGAAATACGAGAAGTCAATCGAGCGCAAAAGGAGCGGCTAGAACAATACATGGTTTTGGAACGGCGCTGGGTCGAAGAAGATTGGCGTAAATTTTATTTGATGAACCCCGTGATGTTTATTTATGCCTCTACTTTGGTGTGGGGCGTATTTAATGAGAAGAATGAAGTGCAACAATTATTTTATGTGGATGAAGACGCGTCCATATTAAATGTTGAGGCGGATGAAATTGAATTGAAAAAAGGTAAGATTGGTATTGTTCATCCATTGCGTTTGGCACAGAAAGATTTGAAAGTCTGGCAAAATTTATTTTTTGAAAATGATATCGTTCAGCCATTTGACCAATTAAATCGACCTGTTTATTGTCTAACGGAGCAGGAGGATACAGCTTTATCTATTGAGCGATATCAAGGTAAATCGTCACGACGAGGTGGACGTTCCACACAAGGTCATTTTGAGAAGAGAGGGTGGCGAAAAGAAGTATCTGATGGAGGGTGCTTTGACCTTTCTAAAAAATTCAAACAAGAAGACATTTATGCTTTTTTATCCTTGCTTGGCTTGTGCATCGGCTACTATGATGTAGATGTCGAGTTTTATTCGGTTACGTTTAGAAAAATAGGAGACCATGGTTGGGGAAATGAAAATGCTATTCAATTGAAAGATGTCCCAGCCATTGTATTTTCTGAAGTGATTGCGGATATGGAGGGCATTGTAAAAGGTAAGGAAGAGGATGCGTGATTTAAGGGTAATGATGTCTTTACAAAGAAATTTTTGAAGTTGTAATGCTTCCTTCGGTCGCGTTCATGTGCTTCCTACGGTCGCGTTCATAGCTCCCTTCGGTCGCGTTCAAATGCTTCCTTCGGTCGCGTTCAAATGCTCCCTTCGGTCGTATGCGCTCCTAATAGCCTCCTCAACCAAGTAGGAAGGAATGCACGTCCCCAAAGGCCCATTTTAGATTTTTGAGCAGCATAAAACAAGCTTTGTTCTCTTTTAACATTGGGTTTGGCAGGAATAGTAGGGTGGTGTAAAGGAAAACCAAGCACCTGGCTTTGTAGTTCTCGCACCTTAGAATGGGTTTGTGTATGGGTAGAGTCAGCACCAAAACCAATATTGCGCACTAGGTTTATTTTTGGAATAGCGCATAGTCCATTCGCTTGAAGAATAGAAAAGTACCAAGCATAAGCCCAAGAGTCATTTTCTCCATTTTGTGTTGCATAAAATTTGGCTTTTAGATATTTTTGCGCAAGCTTACTGTAGGGTAAGTCCTCAAAATTAAATTGCTCTAATCCCGCTAAGGACAGGTTCATTTTTTGCCAGGCTTCTCGCCAAGTAGCCCAACCCCATACAAGAGGCATTTGGACAAAGGTATAGCTTTCTTTTTGGTCTAGTGTTCCTTTATTGATGGGGTTGTCCCCAGCGATGTGCATGATTTGAGGAAGGTGCTTATACCGGGTCAAAAGTTCTGCACAATAGTGAAAAAACGATTCGTCAGCGATACAATCGTCTTCTAAAATTATCCCTTGTTCCTCCTGCTCAAAGAACCAAGTAATCGCTTGATGTACCGCATTTCGGCATCCTAGATTCTCTTCTTGATAGAGCTTTTCTATGCGGCAGGGCCAATCTATTTGGTCTATTATGGATCTGGATTGAGCACATTTTTCTTTTTCACCAGTTTTGTTTGCCCGAGGACCGTCGGCACCAATGTATAGTACAGTGGGCTGAAGTATCCTTAAATTATCAACCAATGCATGAACCGCATTCGGTCTATTGAATATAAGTAACAAAATGGGTGTAGAAAAAGATGGCTCCATAACAAATGCAAATATGCAGTAAATTTCGATATATATAGTCATCCAAGGAAGTCGATTTGTACAAAGTAAAAAATAATAGCTAGTTTCGCTTTTATTTTTGTAACCACTAATCTTACAGTTTGAGTGCATTAACGATTATCTTGACAGCAACCGTGGCTCACCTTTTGGCGGTTATCAGTCCCGGTCCCGACTTCGTAGTTGCCTTGCGTAATTCTTTGCAGTATTCACGAAAGACAGGCGTGTGGACTGCTTTGGGTTTTGCCTTGGGTATCCTCGTACATATGGTCTATTGCATGGCAGGAGTAGCACTATTGATTAAGCAGTCAGCCTGGTTTTTTGATGCTATTAAAATTACTGGAGGTATTTATTTATTATATATTGGTTTTCAATCCTTTATAGTCAAAAATAAAAAGTTTGATATATTTGTAGAAGTGCAAGAAGACATCTCCTGGATTCAAGCCTTAAAAATGGGTTTTGTGACCAACGTTTTGAACCCCAAAGCTACCTTGTTTTTTTTAAGTTTGTTTACCGTCTTAATCAAGCCAACCACTCCATTTTGGGTTTCATTAGTGGTTGCTTTGATAATGATACTGAACACTTTTTTGTGGTTTACCTTAGTCGCTTTTTTGTTTACACAAAAACGAGTACAAAGAGCCTACATAGTAAAACAAGGTTTGATTCATAAAATGCTAGGAGCGGGCTTGATAGTATTGGGCTTGTTTGTTATCGGAAGTTGAATGCTAAACCAGTACATATAATTTTTTTTTTTTACTTAAAAATTATAATAACTCGATATTTTGCTATACATTTGGGGCAGAAAAAACTAAAATAATGTTTGAAAGTTTCCTCGGGAATAGCCCCAAATGGTACAAGATGACCATCATCTTCTTCCTTCTTTTTAATATCGTAGCTGTATTTACGCTAGGCAAAACGATTACGGCATGGATTGTCATTGCCGAGTTCATCTTTACATTGGCGATGGCACTGAAGGCTTATCCACTGCTTGCAGGCGGATTATTGGCGATAGAAGCTATTGCTTTAAATCTGACGACGGCTCATGGGGCTTATCACGAAGTCGAACAAAATCTAGAAGTTATATTACTTTTAGTATTTATGGTCGCATCTATCCATTTTATGAAACCCCTATTGATGTTTTTATTCTCTAAGGTCTTTACGAAAGTGAAATCTAAGATAGTGCTTTCCTTGCTTTTCGTATCCTTATCGGCCTTGTTGTCCGCTTTCTTGGATGCTCTGACAGTGACTGCGGTATTAATTAGTGTCGGGGTCGGTTTCTACTCTGTCTATCACAAAATCCATTCTAGTTCGGATGATTATGATAAAGATGGAACTCATGATAGGAAACAATTAAGTGGAGAAACCTTGGAGCAATTTAGAGCCTTTCTTCGAAGCTTAATCATGCATGGAGTAGTAGGTACAGCGCTAGGAGGCGTCATGACACTCGTTGGAGAACCACAAAACTTATTAATCGGTGAAAGATTAGGATGGGATTTTATACAGTTCTTTATGTCCATGAAATCCATCACAATACCTGTATTTTTTGCGGGTTTAGCCACTACCGTTTTGATTGAAAAGTTTAACCTCTTTGGATTCGGAGCAGAGCTCCCAGATGTGGCGCGAAAAATTATAGAAAACTACACGGATCAAGATGACGAAAATAGGACTAAAAAAGAAAAGTATCATTTAATGGTGCAAGGTGTCGCAGCCTTACTTTTGATTATTGGACTGGCCTTACATATAGCGCCAGTAGGACTCATTGGGTTAGCATTGATTATTTTTCAGACCGCCTTTATGGGCATTATTGATGAGCATCAGCTGGGTCATGCCTTTGAAGAAGCGCTACCATTTACAGGTTTATTAGTGGTCTTTTTTGTGATTGTTGCCATGATTCATGATCAACACTTATTTAAACCCATTATAGACTGGGCATTATCGCTTCCACTCGGCCAGCAACCTGCGATGTTCTACTTAGCAAATGGTGTCCTTTCTGCTATTAGTGACAATGTTTTTGTCGCAACGGTCTATATAAATGAGGTGACTGAGGCCTTTAAGGCAGGAAAGATTGATCGAGAACACTTTGAGCACTTGGCGATAGCGATTAATGCGGGTACAAATATACCGTCGGTAGCCACCCCAAATGGACAAGCTGCATTCTTGTTTTTATTGACCTCTGCATTAGCTCCGTTGATTCAGTTGGACTATATGAAGATGATAAAAATGGCCTTGCCTTATACAGTCGTACTAGCGACAGTTGGTTATATCTGCGTGAAAATATTTTTGTAGGGCTTTCGGTAGTAAACTGGGTTTAGTCGGTGGAAAGTTTCGTCTTTAGTGCCCATATTTCTACCCAGACACTTCCCTTTTCCTTGCGGAAAATGACTGTACACTTGGTCTCAATTTCTGATCTGATAGCGGGCGTCATATCGTTATATACGTTAGAGATGAAATAGTATCTAGCGCTTGGCTCTTCGATTGCTATCATCTTTTCAGCATTCGCATTCAAATCTATAGTTCGTAAACGAGCAGTATTGGGGAAAAACGTAGCCGTTTGGGCAAGCGGTACTTGTTTGGCTTTCATGAAGGACAGGGCATCTTTCCTAAGTTCGTAATAGGGTAGATGTCTTAGGGTACTATCCCATGCCACCGCAATATTATCAGGGGATTTCCAGAAATGACCACTCATGAATACAAACAAACTAGCTACAAAAACCATCACCCATCTAGGATAGGTCTGCTTGCGCAAATGTAGAAGCGTTTGCACAAAAAATAGATTGATTATTATAAACAAAGGCATCAGGTAGCGCATGGTATTTAAGCCTTTATAGAATAAAAAAGTAGGCAGTAAGGTAATGGATAAAGCCAGCAATAAACGCAGCCAGATAGAAGGAAATACAGGCACTTTATATTGCCTTAGTTTATACAACATTGCTCCAAGTAATATCCAAATATATACACGACCTAAATCTAAATTTCGCCAAATTAATACAGCAATATTTTTTAGAAAACCCTTTATGCCAACCAGTTGAAAGGATTCAGCCCATGGAGAGTCGGCATGGTACCCGACCCATTTAGTCTGTAAAGAATGTGCAATTAAAAATCCCATACCAACAACTATTCCCGGTATAAAAACCAACATTTTGCGCAAGCCATCTTTAAACCCATTTTGAAAAACCAAAAACAAGCCTAGCCCTGCCAACGTCATCATACCCCTCATGCTGATCATGGCTAACCCAATCGCACCCAAAACAGCTGCCCATCGAGAAACAGGGTTTCGCAAAATCCCATACAAAGTCATCAGAAAGAAACAACTCAAAGCCACATCAGGACTCACTAAACTGGCTTGCGTCAAAAAAACAGGGTCGGCTAACAAAAACAAGCCAAATAGCCAGCCATGTTGTGTATAACCAAGGTCTTCTCCTATTTTTTTGGCAAAGAACAGGCTACCAAATAAAAACGGAGACATCGACAAATGACTGACAGTCAATGACTTACCAAAAATCATCCACATGCCAGCATGATACATTCCCCAAAATGGCGGATGCCCACTATCCATATTCGTGGGCAAGAAAAAGGTAGAAAAATGACCTTCATAAAACCAATGTGCATGCATAGAAGTCAATTGGATCGTATCCCAAAAGAAGAAATGATTCCGATTAAACCAGACTATGACAAATGCAATCAACCCAAATAGAATGGTGTGGAGGTGTTGTTTCATGTAGGTATAAAGGTAAGAATTATTTTGTAATTCCAAAAGTTAAAAACTTTTGGAAAGTTCAATACCTAAAGAGATTCTAAAGGCTCGACAATTAAATCCCCAACCTTTAATCCAATTACTGCCGTATATTCATCAGCGTCCACAATAAATGGATAGTATTGGTCACTGCCTTCGCTTATAAATAGAAGAAAAAACCATTTAGCCGTAATTGGATTTCAAAAAGCTCAAATTGTTTAAGTATAATCCCCTCTTTCAAGTTTTGGGTCGGCTAGTATTTTATCCCGTTGTACCCACCAAAAATCAAAAGAAAAATCCGTTTTGCCATATAGTGCGAGTCGTCTTTTTACATAATCCACAAAGCATTAATTCTTTCCTCATGACTTGTCTTTTAATTGTTCGAGCATGGTGGTCACTTCTTCGTCTTTTGGGCTTACCTTTTGTGCTTTTTCAAACCAGTAAATTGCTTCTTTATACTTCAGTAGTCTAACATGAACATTTCCAATTGCTTTTAACACATTAATATGATTAGGATGGCTTTCTAACTTTTTAAGCAAGAATTTTATACTCGATTCCGCATTACTCAACTCTCCAATTACACTTGTGTATAAGACCAAAACTGTAAAGTTAGTCGGTTCTAATTGGTCCATGTACCGAAGAATAGCCATTGATTTTTCCATAGATCCAAACTGAAATTCTTGCTTGACTAATTGTGTTAGTTCGTTAATATCAGTCCCTAGTAAGGCGACTTCTTTGGTATAGGATAGGACTTTGTCTTCGTCAAAGTTGGCTTTCCGAATGACACCTTTACAGTAATTAGCTTGCTGTTCTTGTTCGGCTGAGCATAGAGTAAGCGTTTTTTGAGCTAGCGTAACCAATTCTTTTTTGTCTGAAGTATTTCGATCCATAAAATTTAGAAACACGATACTCGTTTCGAATTCTTCGGAGTGTTGCGTATAAAATATTTTAAAGTCCTTCTTTATACTATTGATATCTTCTCCGCTATATTCCTGAGATAAGAATAAGTTTAGAGATAAGGCAAGTACTGTAGGGTTTAAGGGGATGGCTACTTTTAGGAGATTTTTAGCCTCTATGAAATCTCGTTTTGCAAACAAATGCACTATGTATTTGAGGACTAATTGTGCGTCATTGGCGTTTTCTTTAAGGTCAATGCCTACTTGTTCAGGAAAGTGATCGACCCGAAATTCATAGTACATTTCTCGGATATGTATGTTATTTGGGTATTTCGTTCGAGCTTCCGCAAAAATGGTTTCGATATAGGTTAAATCGGCTTCATTTTCCAAAGCGTACAAGGACAAAGAAGACAAATAGTATTTGTAATATGACTTCTTCTTTTTTATTTTTAATAGTTTTTTATAATATTCATTGGCATGCTCATAATCTTCTAGGTGCATAGAATAAATGTTGGCTATTTTTTTGAGCCACTTTTTCTTTTTAGTGCTGTCCTTCTCTAGTAATTGTTTATATAATCTGATTGCCTGCTTATGGTCTAGCGAAAATACAGCATGGAATTCTGCATATTCATTTAGGTAATCCAGGTCTTTTGGATCTTCTGCTAACAACTTCTTGTAGATTTCATCCGCCTTTGGATAATCGTCCTTTTGATAAACCAAAAAACGCGCATAATGCTTCAAGCAATACTCGGCATCTTCTCCTTCCATTTCGGCACCAGCCTTAAAAAAGCGTTCCGCTGTATCATAATCCTTTTCTAGAAATACATAGAGTAAACGCCCATAATCCGTGTACATCTTTGCTTCAAAATCACCGTCGTCTTTGCGCTTAAAACATTCCATAAAGTGTTCAGTAGCCTCTTCATAACGTTCATTTAACTTATACATATAGAAGTAAGCTAGGTCATAATAAGTGGCTGAACTCGGATATAAAGCAACTCTCTTTTTATAGATTTCTTCCATGAAGACCTTGTCCTCATCACTCCAATCATCCCGTTCTGATTCTGAATAATGTTCCACATCATTCAAAATATCTTTACTATCAAATTTTAGGATAAATTCGAGTTCAGAGCACTCGCGGCTGATACCCGTATGACTAAAGTATAGGGTAAATAAGGATTTACATTTAAATATAGAAGGATCTAATCCATCTAGAGTTATTGGATTATCTGCTATGTCAAGTGTCGTCAAACACCTTAACTTCGAGAAATCCAAATCCAGTTTTTTGATATTATTTTCATTGATAGATAATTCTACTAAACCTGTAAATTCTTCAATGTACTTAGGTATCGTTTCTAACTCATTATTTGATAATCTTAATTTTTGAAGCGTCTTTAACTTTCGCAAAAAATCGGGTATTTCCGTAAGGAAGTTATTATCTAAATCTAGTACTTTGATAAATGGATTTTTAATCAAAGACTCTGATAGGATGGTAATATCTCTATCTGCTAAATCTAGATAATTCGGATCCGTAATAGGTTCTGGGAGCTCGTTGTTTTGATACTCTTTCGTAACTTCTTCTGTCCATTTTACAAAATCTCGAACGTATAAAGAGTCCTTCATTATTGTATCAAAAGGACGACAGGAGAAATACTTACTGACCCTTTTTTGATAACTTATGATATCTTCGGCAACCAGCTTTTTGGCACTAGCTTTAGAACATTTTTGCTCGCTCATAATATCCTCTAAATAATCGTCCGTTATATTCAAGCTCCATAAATCCTCGGGTGTTCGACCTTCTTCTGTCCAATTAGCATATAGTATCTTACCACTTGCGATAAGACAAACAAAGTCGCGTAAACTTGGGGCTAGTACATTCGTTTCTCCCTCACTACCAAAGAATACAACTGGGGCTGGTCCCCGTAATCCCGGGTAGAACCAAAGCGCATAAGCACCTCCCGTCCCATCTGCAGCAAATTGTAAAAACTTATCGGGTACTCTCCCTTTTACCACCGTGTGGAACCAGGCATCCATATCTTCCCATGGATCCAATGTATCCATCATCTCCAAGTCATGGAGTAAGTACGGATTATAAAAATGACGCCCCGCTGCCCATTCGCTTAATATTTCTAGAGCTTGTATGTCTTCTTGGCTTGGCTCCAAATAAGCTTGGTTTTCGACCCATGGGGCGATCCCGTAAAATTGCAAAAGGATATCGTGATATACGAGGCAGCTACCAATATTTAAATTGTCTATAGATTTAGAGCCACCAGAAGCTAGAAATGGAGCATAGGTATAAATATCACCATTTTGGAGTGCCCCAAATTTTGCGCAAGCTTGAACAAAAATAGGTTCGTCTAGCAAAGAGTCCTTTGTTTCTGTTTCCGTCAAAAAAGTAGTAAAAAAATCAGCAGCACTCCATACTAAGGTCTCAATTTGTTTGGTTTGAATATTAATGACACAGACATCTTCTTCTGTGTCTGTCAGCTTTCTATAATAAAACAAATCCCCAAAAGCGGTAATACCGATAGGAATGTAGTTTGGCGCAAGCTTACCTAACCAAGTCCATAATAGGGGTTCATATTCTTCTGGATTAATGAGTTCAATGATGCCATTACCATATTTACCTATTCCATGCTCTGTCCATATATTAATCAAAAAGGAAGGTGCAGTTTCTTGGTATTTTTGTATCAGTGTATCTGAAGGCTTCGAAACTTTAGTGGGTGGAAAGTGTTTGAGAAATGTTTCTAGCATAGGTCTTTATTAGAATGAAGATGTAAAATGAGGTTTAGAATTGGATAGCTTATGAAAGAATTGATAATCGTTTATGTTCTGTTTAAAGATGCCTTTGTTGCTATGATTTAACAAATAAACCGCGAAAACTATTCCAAAGAAGTCTTGAAGACGCATAAATATATGAATGATAAATGGTACAAATAGTCTTAACATAAAAAAAGCAAGCAAGGGAACAACCTTGCTTGCGAGTAGAGGACGTTCATGGAATTGAAGTTTCTACTATTCGGTTTATCTTAATTACCCCCATTCATCATATTACCAAGTGACATCACTTTATAATTTGATAGTGTAAAGGTCTTAGTCCTTTTATCTACCTTGGTGGCTTGCATGTGGAATGTTTTTCCATTTTTTTCTGTCATGCTAGACTCCAACATGGCACCACCGGATTGGGTAAGAGCATCCCAAGGACTATTTCTTTTCTTTCTCTTCGGGCCTGCCATCTTGCTAAAGTCCATCCCTTTTAGTTGCTTAGTAAACCAAAAAGTACCAGAAGTTCCTTCTTCCTCATCTTTGACTACATATTCAGCACAAGAATAGCCTAAAATTGACTTGATTCTACCCGTCTTTTTAAAGGTCTTTTTCTCGTTTTCTTCATCTGCTATATCTTTTGCATCTGACATGTCCATGGAGAATGTCATGGCTTGTTTATCTTTTTGATTGAGGTTGATCATAGAGGTGTTTTCCATATCCATAATCATCACCACTTCATGTTTGGATTCTTTGACACTCATGGCGAAGGCAGTACCATCTGTACTAAACATCCAATCCATATCTACTTCATTTTTCGTCTTACCCGACTTTTTTTCAGTATAAGTATGCATTGTGATGGTAGTCGAAAAAGAATAAGAGTCTTTTGTTTTAGCCTCTTTACCCAAGACGCCACTCATCTTTTCCGCCATCTCTTCGTCCGACATATCTGGTGAAGATGAGTCATTGGACGGGGGAGGTGCGCTCTCTGAGGAATCTTTACCCGAATTACTACCTTTCTTCTTCTTCTTCTTCTTTTTCTTAAATATACTACCAATCTTATTGAAAGCGTCATCTACCGCATCATCAATAGTTTGATCGACTCGTCTATTTACTTTGTTTTTTGCCCGTCTTTCGGCTCTAGTTGATTTCTCTTTTACGATTTGAGCCTCTCCTGAAACCGCTATTTGTAGCAGGAAAATAATTAAAAGGAAAATAATTTTTCTCATCTTGATAATTTGGGTGAATTAAATAATATTCAGTCCAAATTTCTATGTTATATAGTTGTGATGCTGACCTAGTTTGTATTTGGTGTAATACCTATGAGAATTGGTACAATTGGTTGTGTATTCGGGCAGTAACATTATCTTGTTTTGGGTTGCCAAAGGGTGAATACCCTAGAAATGTTAAATCCAAAGTGCACTTGTCCTTTTGCCCAGTCACCTACCGTCTCCGTATAAACACTATGATCGGACATAGAAGTTGAATTCGTAAAATGGAGCTGAAAGACATGTCCACCCGTTTCTATATCGAAACCAATAGACAAAGAATTGGTAAAGCCATCTGCTAAACGACCATAAACAACCGGTATAAATTCGGCATTCACAGACACCCAATTGTTGAGTTTTACTCGTCCAGCTATGGCAACTAAAATAATATCATTGTCAATGGCTCGCAATGGAACTATATTGCGATGCACTAGGATAGGAGCAATTTGAAAAGAAACGGATTTTGTGAACTTACGTCCCAACAATAATTGGTGGGTATAATATAGTCTTGAGGTGGTCAGTGGTTTGGGTTGATCGGGGCTTGTTTTTAAGGTTTGAACGGCCATTGTTCCCACATAGGCTATGGTCAACGGAAACGGCTTACTCCCTTTTTTTTGCCGAAATAATTTATACTTTAAGAAGCCATCGTATGTCTTTTGGTACGAAGATCGCCCAATACCCATAGATAGTCTATCCGTAAGACCAAAATCAAAACCCAAACGCATACTTGCATTGTCCAAACCAAATAAATCATATACCCCTTGATCTACAAAACCAAAACGGTGGGATATTTTAAAATCCATCACTCCTGCGGCAGTATTTTCCAAAGAATGTAGATTGATGACTCGATTGGTCTTGAAGCTCGCTGTAACAATTTCAGTAACCATTTCATCTCCTAATGCGGATAATAAGTCATCTTCCTCTGTAGTTTGGGCGTATAACTGGCTTGCGCCAAAAAGCAAAAAGTAAAAAAGTAAAAATAGATATTTCATAAGATGAGTTTTAGAACCCAAATGTATAAAAGTGTTTGCTCTTTTGGGAAAAAGCAAGCACTTTTATTTCGCTTTTCCCTTTTAACGTATGAGTGTCACATTCCCTGAATATTCTAGCTGTTTGCCATTTATTAACTCAATTTTTGCATAATATACATATACGCCTTGCGCGACAAGTTTACCTCGATATGTGCCATCCCAGCCAGAACGTGTATCTCCGATTGAAATATCTTGACGAACAAAAACTTGTGAACCCCAGCGATCATAAATGCGGAAATCCTTAATTTTTTCTACTTTGTCAGGATTTCCATTTATAAAAAATTGGTCGTTACCATAACCACTTTCTGGCGCAAATGCATTTGGTATATAGACGGTCGGATCTTGTACATAAACTTTTACAGTGGCATTTGCTTCACAATGCAAACTATCTACTATTTTTAAGTGGTACTGTGTTGTAAACAGTGGACTGACTAATGGATCAAAACATTGGCTACACAAAGGATCTTGATTCGGTGTCCAAAGAATAGTATCAAGTTCTAATGCCGTTTGATTAGACCATGCCTCCAAATTTATTTCGTCTCCTAGTTCAATAAAAAAATCGGGAGTAACCGATAAGCTTGGTGGAATAGGCGTATGTAAACTAACGGAGTCGTGATACTCGCAACCATATAAATCTTGTATGACTATGTGATGTGTCCCGGGTCTCGCTTTTGTTAATTCAGGTTCTGTATAAAAGGTTATGCCTCCATCAAAAGAATACATCAAAGGTAAACTTCCTCCTATTACTGAGGCGATCTCAATCAAGCCATCATTGCCTAAACAACTCGGACTGGCAACTGAAATAGAGGCCGTTTCGGGATAGGTTGTAATGGATGTGACCTCAACGGAATCTATTGATTGACAGCCGTTTATAGTGTCTATCACAAGCAAGGTGTATATCCCAGTTTTATCTGCAATTACTTGAGGAAGAGATCGGCTACTGACAAAATGACCCATCGGGCTATTCCATTGGTATTTGTGATTGTCTGCCATTACTAGTAAGCCAAGAGTCGCTGTTGTGTCCGTACAATTCAATTCTTTGGGTTCGCCTACTTGTATAAGCGGAGCTGTTTTGTCCGTAAGGACCATAACCGTATCAGACGACGTACAGCCATTTTTAATATTAGTGGTGGTCAATGTATAGGAGCCTCCTAAGTCAATACTCAAATTTGGCACGTTTGTATCTGATAAAAAATGACCTCCATTCGTTTTCCATAAGTGCGTGAAGTCAATTCCAAGGGAAGATTCATTGCCTATTAATTCAATTTTAGGGTGAAAACAATTAATAATATTAGGAGCATTGATTAGTGTGATTGGTTTTTCAAAATCTCCTTGAATTTCTGCAATAAGCGTGTCGGTACACCCATGCGAATCGGTGATAGTGGCATGATAAATTCCTTGCGTCAAATTGGCAGGATTCGATACATTTTCATTTTGACTCCAAGAAAATACATAAGGCATTGTGCCGCCATCAGATAGGGTAGTGATACTACCTCCATTGGGTTCATAACAATTGGTATGGGTTAATTCGGTAACGGAAAAAATCAATAGGTCTGGTTGAGTAATGGGCACTAATTGTGCTGCCGTACAGCCATCGGCATCGGTTATGGTAAAAGAATACGACCCAGCTTCTAAGTCTTCTATGTTTGCTGTTTTCATAGCATTACTCCAAAGGTACTGATAAGGGCTTTTTCCAGCTATTGCTTGCGCCAAAACACGACCATCTTGGGATTCGAAACAACTTAAATCCTCGTGTTCAAATGCCGCATCTAAGGTTGTATTATTTATTAATGCACTCCCTTTTACATTCCCTTCACAGCCATAAGAGGAGATTGATTTGAGACTATACTGACCCGCTTGATTAACATCAAAGCTTGAGCTCTTTTCGTTATATTGTTTAGTGAAAAATTCTAATCCATCTTTTTGAATAACAACTTCCCAAGGTTTTGTACCTGTAAAATCTAATTGGATGGTTGTGTTTACGCCTTGTTCACAGAGTGTTGTATCACCAGACATGGTACCACTGGGTAGCGGAATGGCTTTAATATTAAAAAAGGATTCATTTTTGGTGCCACAAAAATCGGTTACCTCACAGACCAAAATACTTGTGTTTGCACAAAAATGAGTCTTTGATTCAGTAGAGGAGCCATCGTTCCAATCATAGACAAAAGGCGCAATCCCCCCTGTGACCATCGGCTTGAAAGTTGCCGAGGTATTGGTACATAAACTCGTATCAATACCGGTTGCTTCGAGGACAACTGGATCAGAA
>CAYRVZ010000028.1:0-18059 GCA_964427815.1 uncultured Saprospiraceae bacterium
CCTTTTGGCAAATTCAACATTTTCCGAAAGGAAACCATAACCTGGGTGTTTGGCATCTACGCCTGTTTTTTTCGCTAAATTAATAATCCTATCAATATCCAAATAGGGCTTCAAGGGCTCATCATCCAACCCAATTTTGTAACTTTCATCCGCTTTGTATCTATGTAGTGCATATCTATCTTCATAGGTGTAGATGGCAACAGTTCTAATATTTAACTCAGAAATAGCACGCAGAATACGAATGGCAATCTCACTTCGATTGGCTACCAGAATTTTTTTGAACGATTGAATTTTGACTTTTTTGGACATCTGTTATAGGCTAGTGTGAAATAATAATACGTAAAGATAGGCTTTCTTTACAATTAATTCTAATAAAAAGCACGGAATAGGGGTATAGATATATAAATTGTGCTTACTCCGAAATGTCAATGTAGTCTTTCAGGAATGGTGCAAAACTTTATTTTGTTCAATGGAGCAATCGTTCAACTAAAACCAAGTTTTGGTATTAAAATAAAGCTAATGGATAAAAAAACGCTGAAATCAAGTGATATGATTTCAGCGTTTGTCTAAGTATCTGTAAAGTAAATCTAGCGACTAATTGGGATTGTTCCGCTCAGCCGTGGGTGTCGGCAATGCAGGCGGTAAAATAGGTTCCGTGTCAATATGCCTAGGGATTGCTTTTTCTGGACGTTTAGATACCGTTGGTCTTTTACGTTGGGGGAGTCTGAATACGTTACTTTGTTCAGGGGGTTCTGGTACGCCGAGGTCTTCTGTTTTGGGTCTTTTTACTGTTGGGCTATTGTCAGGAGTAGTTGCCTTTGATCTAGGTTTTTGAATAATATCCGAAGGGGCAGATGTAGGCATGTGTTCTGGTGGCATCGGTAATTCAAAATTTTCTTGCGCAAAAACATTTACGCAAGTAAAGAAAAAGACTAAAAAGGTAGATATTTGGATAGATCGTTTCATTGTAGTAATATTGGATTAACGAGTAATATGCCAATAAATAGGGCATATTTCATGCCAATCCTTGCGTCACGGCAACGGGTTAGTTAACGGGATTAACCATGGGAAGTTTGGCCAGCCTAGTTTCATTAGGACTGACACTAAGAAAACCAAAAATACCACCACTAGAGCGAGCTACTTCTTTTCCAAAATGAAGAAAAGAATCATATAATTTAGAAGCTAATCGGGTCTCTAACTTTGGAAAAATGTCATTTAGCTTCGCTAATTCTTCAGAAATGAAGGCATTGCGTTCTTCCAGGTCAGGATGTTGACTATAAATAGCCCCTGCTTTTTCTGAAAAATGGTCGGCAGCTTTCGTAAAGAAGCCATCCAAAGGATCTTCTTTCGAAAAAGTATATATATTGGCTATTTTTTTCGCCCAATTCCTTTCTTTAGTGTCAAAATCTCCATCGGCACCTCCTATCAATGCAGCGATCATCGGTAAAGTATCTCTAAGTGTGCCAAATTCTTCAGTTGTTAAGTGTTTGAATCCTTCAATCATTTTGCCTGTTCTTTAGTTATTAAGTGAGTGCAAAGATAGACTATTTTTCTAAAAGCCACAGAACTTGAAAAATCAATTTTTGGAAAGGCTCAATAGCGGAAGAAGTATCTTACCTTCAAGTGTAGAAGAGAAGAATAGTTGTAGGTCTGCCTTGAACCTATGCTTAGCTTTAAATTTTTTATTTTAAATTCGTACTTTTTTATTATATAAATTATTGATAATCTGTTCTAGATCCGTTTGTAAACGTTTATATCCGTTTACAAACGGATATAAACGTTTACAAACGGATAATTAATTTTTGTTTATGGATCTTTGTGGACGTGGTTTGATATTCAAATCATTTGTCATTATCAAAACTTTTAAATTATGAACAACTTACGAAATCATGTACTGCTAATCGGTCATCTTGGATCTGATGTTGAATTAAAAAAATTAGACTCTGGAAATCATGTAGCCCATGTCAGTCTAGCGACTAGCGAATCGTACAAAAAAAATGATGAATGGGTCAATGAAACTCAATGGCATCGGCTTGTCGCTTGGGGCAAAACTGCTGAATCATTAGCCGCAAACGCACAGAAAGGTAGTGAAGTGGCCATCCAAGGTAAATTAAAATACGGTACCTATCAAGACAAGAATGAGCAAAAAGTTAACTATGCCGAAATCGTCATTGGGGAGTTTATGGTCACAGGGAAAAGAAAGGAAAAGCAAGCAACCGCTTCGACCTAAATCAAACTTAATGGATTTTGAAATCAAACTGGGGTGTTGCAATGCAACGCCCCAATAATTATCCAAAAAGTTGCTTTATACTCTGTCTTCATTTCATCATGAAGTCATTTGACATTTTTTGATAGAATTCAAGAATAATTCGTTTCTTGTGCCTTGAAGTTATTTATACAGTGCTTAAAACGAACACGATGAAAGGATACGTATTTCCAGGGCAAGGCGCACAATTTGAAGGGATGGGCAAAGATTGGTATGAGGCTAGTGCAGCCGCAAAAACCTTTTTTGAAAATGCCAATGATATTTTGGGCTATCGCCTAACTGATGTAATGTTTAATGGGACGGCAGCAGAATTAAAAGAGACGAAGATCACGCAGCCGGCTCTGTTTGTACATGCACTGGCAAGTGTTGAGCTAGCGCAAAATGAATTTAAGCCAGACATGGTTGCCGGTCATTCATTAGGGGAGTTTTCGGCTTTGGTTGCTTCCAAAGCCTTGAGCTTTGAAGATGGATTGAAGTTGGTAAAAGCAAGAGCCATGGCCATGCAAAAGGCTTGTGAAGTAGAAAAATCAACGATGGCCGCTATCGTAGGCTTAGATGATAAAGTAGTGGAAGATATTTGCGAAAGCATCGAAGGAGTCGTGCCAGCCAACTACAATAGTCCTGGACAATTAGTGATTTCGGGTTCGATTGAGGGCATTAATGAAGCCGTAGAAAAATTAAAAGCTGCAGGAGCCAAGCGCGCCATTGTCTTGGTGGTGGGGGGGGCTTTTCATTCTCCTTTTATGGAGCCTGCCAAAGCCGAATTAGAAAAAGCTATTGCGGCTACAGTCTTCAATGAGCCGATTTGTCCCATTTATCAGAATGTAACGGCTTTACCGGCAACGGATCCAGAAGAAATTAAAATGAATTTGATTGCCCAATTAACAGCGCCTGTAAAATGGTCACAAACCATCCAAAAAATGGTGACAGATGGGGCGACTAGCTTCGTAGAATGTGGGGGTAATGGAAAAGTATTGAGGGGTTTAATCCGTCGCATAAATCGAGAAATTTCTACAATTCCTTTGGTTTAGCTTGTTTTCTTGGTTTAAAGGGGGTAACTTGCCATATAATTCTTCCCGAATTTTGACTGAATCCCCTTTATTTTTAGTATTGAACCAAGCTACTGTTAATAACTGCCTTTGGCATAGCTATTGACTAATAAGGTTCGTTGGGCTATCAAAAAACGACAACTATGAAGAATCAACCTGAAACTGGCAAAACTCTCCTCTCTGTTCCCTTTTTAATGGATCCTTATTTTAGGCGCTCGGTTATAGCATTATGTGAGCATAATGACCTTGGAGATATAGGATTAATATTAAATAAAAGATTGGATATAGGCATCAATGAATTGATTGCAGATTTCCCAGAGTTTGATGGGATCTTACATTATGGCGGACCCGTGCAGACGGATAGTATTCAATATTTACATCGAGTAGGGGACTTGTTAGAAGGCAGTAAGAAAATCGCGCAAGGGGTCTATTGGGGAGGTAACTTTGAAAGTTTAAAATTTTTAATAGAAAAAGGGCTTATCACCAAAGACGATATCCGATTCTATGTGGGTTATTCTGGTTGGTCCCCAGGTCAATTGTCTGAAGAAATGGAAGCTAATTCTTGGGTTATCGGTGACCTTTCGCCAAATTATCTTTTTAAAATACACCCCGAAGAAGTTTGGGCAACCGCCATGGAGCAGAAAGGCCCGAATTTTAAAGTCATTGCACAAATGCCTAATGAGATGTTGTTGAATTAGGAGCGAAACAAAACCAGTTTGTCAATGACCCTAAAGCGCAGCCAATATTCCTCGAATTAACCGGATAAATCTAGGTTTAATTTCGTTCGCCACTTTGATGACATCTTCATGTGTAATAGCGATTTTAGGATTGATCATCGCCATATCCGTGATAGCAGAAACACCCAAAACACGTAGCCCAGCATGCACGGCTACGATAACTTCTGGGATGGTGGACATCCCGATTGTATCTGCCCCTAGGACTTTGAGCATATTGATTTCGGCGGCCGTTTCAAAAGTAGGACCCGTTACCGCAGAGTGCACTCCCGTAAAAGTCCGAATGTCCAAATCTTTAGCTATTTTTTGTCCAAGTAGTAGTAATTCGTTATCGTAAGCATGGAGCATATCCGGAAAACGTGTACCTAGGCGGTCATCATTCGGTCCGATAAGTGGATTGTCGCCCATGAAATTAATATGGTCTTTGATAAACATCAATGCGCCTGGATAGAGTAGCGAATTAATGCCTCCACTAGCATTTGTGACAATCATCGTTTCGACCCCCAATGCCTTAAAAATACGGACTGGAAAAGTAACCTCCTTCATCGTGTAGCCTTCATAATAATGAATTCGACCTTGCATCGCTATCACAATCTGCCCATCTAATTCCCCAATGACCAATTGACCTGCATGACCTTTTACAGTAGAAACTGAAAATCCAGGAATGTCCTTATAAGGAATGATGTCTGGATTTTTGATTTCGTCTGCCAATGAACCCAGTCCTGATCCAAGTATCAATCCGACTTTAGGTTGGTATTTGCTTTTGGCTTGGATGACCGCTTTGGCTTGTTGGATAAGATTGAAGTTGCTCATTGATGATTTGTTTTGATGTGACGAATACGCTTATTATCAGCTTGCGCAAAGATCGACTTTCTATCCATATTATAGTAGTCAAATCAAAATTATTTTCCCGAAGAGAAATTAACTGTCACTTCCCAGTGCGCTTCTTTTTCAAATCCACTTAATCGAATAAAATCCATTTTACCCTGCCAATGATGCTTGAGCAGGAGAGGTTTTGTATAGAATGCATTTAAAAGGGCAGCATGTTGAGATTTAACAAAGGTTATTTGGCTACTGGGCAAGTATCCGATTGTTCCATCATTTGTCTTCACTAAGAAAAAAATACGGGCTACTTTTTTATTTTTGATGGTCACTATTTTTTCTAGGTGCGCTAATACTTTTAAGCGCATCCCAGATTGGAGTGTTAAAATAGACTCACTACGGATATCTGGCTGTTCTCGCAAGAAGCTCCCATTTTGGTTGGTTTTTGCCCGCAAGGGCAGAGAGGAGGGCTGATAAAAATGATTGAACCGATGACTGACCTTGTCCCAAGTAAAAGTTTCAGTGACCCATGACATGCATTTTTGATAGGTAACCTCCTGATTCTTAATGATTTCGCCAAAATGAGTTGCTCCGCAGGAGGCATATTGGGGGTATTCTATTCGGATTCCATCAGGCTGGATATCTATAAACTTATATCGTGCTGGAGACGGAACCATTGATGCAAATGATATATTCAAACGCTGCTCAAATATTAATTGAAATTGATTCTCAACCAATTGATATACTTCCACCAAGCGAACTTCTTCATCCATTTCTTTTCCCGTAAGGGAACGATATAACACAATCTCTTGATATCCATCACCCGTCATGTCGGCAAAATAAACGCCTTGGCAGATATTATCTCCTCGCTCGCTCTGCGTACCTGCTGGCAAATAGATGACCTTGTTTTGAGGATTGACAAACACTAAATAATTTTCGCGGTAGACATTGTTAGAGGAGAAGTGACTGCTTACATCATCTTTTCCAATCACTTCGCCCCAATAAAAAACGGAAGAATCAAACCCAATACCCATATTATATGCGCCACCCGTAAGCTGCTCAATACCTATATACTTGGCTGGGTTAAGATGTAAAAGAGCCAGCTCAGCTCCTTGAACCCAACCCCTGTTCTGGTCTTGATCCTTGACCTGATACCAATAAAATTGTTGTGTTTGTGTCTTGTCCTCGTGCAGGACTTGGCTATGTTGCAGGATTTCTACCAGTTGACCCTTAGCCAAAGTCCCTTTTGTGTCCGCGGCAAAACTACTATCTGCCAGCAACTCAACGGGTGAAAGCACTAGCGCTTGTTGCTGTCCATTCGCTTGCGCAAAAAAGAAAACAAAAAGAATGAAAATATGTCGCTGAAAAGCAATCATGAAAATCCGTGTTTGAGTGTGTTACAATAGTAACGAAAATTAAGCCTAAATGCTCCAAATATAAGAACAAAAGGATAAAATTAACATTTGCTTACCTATTTTTGTCCTTGTTTGTAAAAGATGGCTCACTAATTTGTAGGGACAAAAAAAGCCAATGCTGAGGCTTTCCCGAAAGGATGAATAGGCAAGTCTAATTGGTTTTTACAATCCGCTCAGTAAATTGCTGTGAGCCATTACTCAGGTGGACGAAATAGATACCCGGTTTCAAGCCTCGAAGTGTAAGGACATTCGTGTTGATGCCCTTTGAAGGATTGCTCGTATTAGAAATCACCGTCTGTCCTAGAATATCTAGGATACTAATGGTCACCTCTAAATGGTAATCGGATCAACTTCAATCCTTTAGCGTTAAAGTAATCGAGCTCAGCTTCATTTGGATAGGTGTAGGTTTGATTATATATGCCCGGCATGGTTTCTTCTCCAAATTCAGCGCAAGCTAAATTTACACCAAACGGTTCTTGCGAAAAAAGGGTTGAGAAGGAAAAGAGAAACAAAAATAATCAACGGTGCGTATATCTTTTTCATGGCTTGGAGTTTTGAGGTGTTTAAGTTTAATTAGCTTGAAATTGAGCGAATTCTAGTTTAGACCGAATGAAATAATGGCATTGTGCTTGTTTTTATTTTTAATACGTGTAATTTAGGCTTTCCCCCTTTTATTATTTGGCAAATTCATGAGGTTGTCTAAAATTGTCGTTGGAATGACAATTTTTATCAATCGGGTTTCAAGATTTTGGGATATTCGGATTCAATATGACGGAGGGTTTCTATTTTTAGCGAATTCTAAACCAAACCCTACGAATTCTAATTAGATATAGGATTTTTCCATATTTATTTGTAATTTGCAGGACTTATTTACTTGATAATGAGCGCCTTCTCGACTTTGATACCAGAAATAATAACCCTTTTTGCAATACCAAACTAATTGAATTATGAAAATCCTACACACCACCAAAGCGATTACTTTGCTTGTACTTTTGCTATTTGTCGCTTCCTGCAAACGAGGAAGCACCAAAATCCTAGATGGGAAGAATGCCAAAGAGTTAAGTGAATACATTACAGCCTATACAAGTGGTGTTATCTCTCGGGCTGAACCCATCTTGATTAAGCTAACGAACCCCCAAGAAGTCG
The DNA here is from genome assembly GCA_964427815.1 of uncultured Saprospiraceae bacterium. Taxonomy (GTDB): domain Bacteria; phylum Bacteroidota; class Bacteroidia; order Chitinophagales; family Saprospiraceae; genus HyVt-613. The sequence goes on from CAYRVZ010000028.1 coordinate 7,433, forward strand.
AGGCTGGATCGATAGCGGATGGAAGTATTTTTAGTATTTCCCCTTCCGTCAAAGGAGAACTGATTTGGAAGGATAACAAGACACTTGCTTTTATGCCAGCGGAATTGTTGCCGCCCGGTAAAAAGTTTACAGGTACTTTTAAATTACACAAATTATATAATCATGTGCCCAAGGATTTGTCTAGTCTGTCTATTGAGTTTTCGACCATTCCGATGCAGGCTTATCTGACGATGAAACCACCGACACTTGAGGAGCAATCCAAGACTTTTTCGGTAGAAGGAAGTATTTCGGCTTCTGATGTGCTTGAGGAAGAGGAAGTAGTGAAAGTCTTAACGGTAAAAGGAGTAAAAGACCCCGCTATACAATGGAAACACGCGGGGGACACTTATTCTTTTGTTATTAAAAATATTCCTAGAAAAACAAAAGAGCAAGATGTCCATGTGTCGTGGAAAGGTAAGAATCTGCATCTTGAAAATTTAGAATCGACTGTTAATATTCCAGCATCAGGAAAGTTGAAAGTATTACAGATTAAATCCGATGAAGCTTCCTCAAAACCTTCTTTTAAGGTGTATTTTTCAGAATTAATAGATAAAAAACAGAATTTTAATGGTGTCGTCAGTATCAAAGGATATACCAATAATATTACTTATACAGTCACAGGAAGTGTCCTATCCGTCTTTCCCAATAAAGAATTAATGGGGAATTATAAGGTAGAAGTTAGTAAGGGTCTGAAAAGTTTAGGAGGACTGAAATTGGCGCAGCCATATACCCAAATGTTGGAGTTTGCCAAAAGAGGACCCCAGTTACGTTTGGCAGGGCGAGGAGTCATCGCTCCAAGGTCAGGTACTCATGTTTTCTTTCCCTTTGAGGCCGTGGCCTTGAAGTATGTGAATGTAGAAGTATTTAAAATTTTTAATAACAATGTACTACAGTTTTTGCAAGTGAATGAACCAGACGGAAATCAGGATTTGAATAGGGTAGGGCGAATCATTTATCAAAAGAGAATAGCGCTTAGATCGATTAATCCAAATGCAAATGCGTCTATCTGGACGAGGTATGCCTTAGACTTGTCGGCGATTGTGGATCAAGATCCAAGTGCTATCTATCAAGTGCGTATTGCCTTTCAGCCTGGTTGTGCCTCGGGTATGGAATGTGAAGATTTTTTGGATATCGAAACGATTAACTTTTTGCCAGTAGAGCAACGAGACGACGTAAAAAGTATCATGGGAAACTATTATGGCTATGATGGGTATTTTAGTGGTTATGAATGGAGTAATCAAGATAACCCTTGCAAAAAAGAATACTATAGAAAGGAGCGATTTATACAACGAAATGTGATCCTTTCTGACATGGGTATCATCGCAAAAACGGGGGATAAAAAAGAAATGTTCTTGTCTATTACAGACCTAAATACAACGAAGCCAATGGGTAGGGTGGAGTTAGAATTTTTTGATTACCAGCAGCAAAGTATCCTTTCGGGAAAAACAGATGCAGACGGTGTCTTTCATTCTGTGCTCTCCAAAGTCCCTTATTTTGTAAAAGCAACGAAAGGGGATAAAGTGGGCTATCTACGGATGGCAGCTGGACAAAATTTATCGATTAGTAGATTTGATGTGGACGGACAGGTAATCCAAGAAGGGACAAAAGGATTTTTGTATGGAGACAGAGGCGTTTGGCGGCCTGGTGATAGCATTTTCTTAAATTTTATCTTGGTCAAAGAAGAAGGAATGGAGGGTGACTACCCCGTTACACTGACGTTAAATGACGCTAGAAATAATGTCTATTTGGAAAAAACGGTTAGCAAAAATTTGAAAGGACTCTATTCTTTTGCGGTCGCAACTCGGCCTGATGCGCCTACAGGATACTGGAATGCGTCCATAAATGCAGGTGGTTCTAGTTTTCACAAAACGCTGCGAATAGAAACCGTCAAGCCCAATCGACTAAAAATGATTACAGATTTGCCCGAAAAGTTAACGGCAAATAATGTCAACAAGAAAGTAAACTTACAAGTGAATTGGTTGCATGGTGCGCCAGCTTCCTACGTGGATGTACAGGTGAAACGCCAGTTTAAGCGCATGAAGACTACATTTAATAATTATGGGGATTTTAAGTTTGATGATCCGACGATGGCGAGTAATTATCAAGTGGTCGATGTGTTTCAAGGAAAAACAGATGAGGCAGGTTCAGCCACATTTGCAGATGAGGTTGTGATGGAAGCGGGTTTTCCAGGCATGATGAAAATAGGCTATCAAGTAAAAGCCACTGAAAAAGGAGGGGATTTTAGTACGGATAATTTTTCCATTGAATTCAGTCCTTATAAAGCATACGCAGGACTTATGATACCCAAGGAGTCAGGTTATAAAAAATTCAATGTAAGAGAACCGAATACCGTCAAAATTATTTCTTTGACTGACGAAGGGAAGCCGATCGCCGGTCGAAAATTAGAATTGAATTTGTATAAACTTCGTTGGTCTTGGTGGTGGGATAGTGATGATGATTTTGTGTCAAGGTTTAATAAATCTAGATACGCTTCTCCTGTTGAGACAGTCAAGGTGATTACAGATAGCAAGGGGCAAGCTACTTGGGAGATTACGCCTCCGAATTATGGACGTTATTTAGTGCGAGTTTATGATCCTGAAAACGGACAAAGCTCTGGGGATATAGCGTATGCAGGGTATCCATGGGGAGATAATAATAGTCGAGAACAATTGCAAGCCGCAGCCATGTTGCCACTGGAGCCTGAAAAAAAGACGTATAATGTAGGCGACAAAGTCAGCGTGAAAGTGCCTACAGGAAAAGTAGGACGTGCGCTTATTACCATCGAAAAAGGTGGTACTATTCTTTCAACTTTTAAAAGAGAATCTAAAGAGGGAACCAATGTTTTTACTTTTACGGCAACGGAACAAATGGTGCCCAATGTGTATGTATCCGTCTCGATGATTCAACCCCATGCAGATACAGGTAATGATCTGCCCATGCGTATGTATGGAATTGTTTCGATAAAAATTGAAGATCCTAAAGGCAAGTTACAACCTAAAATCGCTACCGCAAAAAAATGGGAGCCGGATAGTGATGTGACCATTGAAGTGAGTGAGGCAGAGGGTCGATCCATGGCTTATACGATTGCCATCGTGGATGATGGATTGTTGGATCTGACCCGTTTCAAAACCCCTTCCCCGTATGGTGCCTTTAATGCGAAAGAGGCGTTGGGCATTCGGACTTGGGATGTGTATGATTATATTTTGGGTTCGTTTAATGGAGATAATAATCGGATCTTGGCAATAGGGGGAGACGATGAATCCAAAGTGGATAAAGAAAAATCTAATAATGCGAATCGATTCAAGCCCGTAGTGATTCATTTGGGACCTTTTGAATTAAAAAAAGGAAGGAAGGCAAAGCATAAATTCCACTTCCCTAATTATGTGGGTTCAGTCCGAGCCATGGTAGTAGCCGTCGGGGACAAGGCTTATGGAAAAACCGATCAAACGATACCCGTCAAAAAACCTTTAATGGTTCAACCGACCTTGCCGAGAGTCTTGGGCTCTGGAGAAAGCTTGATGTTACCTGTTACGGTTTTTGCGATGGAGCCTGATGTGACCTATGCGGACATTACGCTTTCTGAAACAAGTGGTTTGGTTACTTTTCCAGAAGGAAAAACCAAGCGTGTTAAGTTTGCGAAGCTTGGCGATCAGGTGGTTTACTTTCCAGTAAATGTAAAAGATGTTCAGGGGGTAGCCAAGTTTAAAATCAAAGCAACGAGTGGTAAGCATGTCGCATTGGACGAAATAGAAATAGCTATTAGAAATGCGAACCCGATGATGTCTGAGGTAGTTGACTTTGTGATTAGGAAAGGGGAAACAATGGATGAAAAAGTAATTCCTTTTGGGGTAGGAGGTTCCAATACCACGTCGGTTGAGTTGGCTTCTGTGCCTCCACTGAATTTGGGAAAACGACTCGATTATGTCATTCAATATCCGCATGGATGTATTGAGCAAACGACTTCGTCTGTCTTTCCTCAATTATACGTAGATGCCTTAATGGATCTCAACGCTGCTAAGCAAGAAGAAGTCACGCGTAATATTAAAGCGGGTATAGAGCGTTTGAAATTATTTCAGGTGGGTGATGGTGGTTTTGCCTATTGGCCTGGGAATAGTAATTCTGACGCCTGGGGAAGTAATTATGCGGGGCATTTCTTAGTGGAAGCGAAAGCAAAGGGCTATGTCGTACCAACAGGAATGTTTAATAATTGGCTTGGATTTCAGAGAAATCTAGCTAATTCTTGGCGGACAAGTACGGCTAGTTATAACTTTTCTGCCATCGATCAGGCATATAGGTTGATGACGTTGGCCCTTGCGGGAAAACCATTAAACAGTGCAATGAATCGCTTGCGCAAAGAAGCTAAATTGCCCAATATGGCTCGTTGGCACTTAGCAGCTGCCTATGCACTGATTGGGAAAAAAGACATCGGCAAACAGATTTTAGCGGAAGCTACCTATGATATAAAGGACTATCGAGAATTGGCTTATTCTTATGGGAGTTCGTTACGGGACAAATCTGTGGTATTACAAACGATGCAGTTGTTGGATATGAAAACGAAGTCTTTTGTATTGTTAAAAGATATTAGTAAATCATTGAGTTCGCATAGTTGGTATAGTACGCATTCGACGGCTTATGGTTTATTGGCAATATCTAATTATTATACGGAGCATAAACCGTCACAGTTGAAGTATGGTTATACAATAAATGGTCAATCAGGAAAAATGAAATCTGATAAACCCCTAGCCAGTCATGAGATTAAAAATGCGGACATGACCCAATCTATTGCGATTAAAAATACTACGGATGGCGATTTATTTGTCCGTATTCTACGAAAAGGTAAACCCAAAGCGGGCACCGAAAAATCCATTTCTGACATAGATTTAAAGATGAATGTGGTCTATAAAAATCTAAATGGAGAACGTATAAATCCACAAAAATTACCAAGAGGTAAAGATTTTTATGCTGAAGTCCAAATTGTTAACCCAGGTACTAAGTTTAGGACTTATGAAAATATGGCTTTAACTCAGATTTTTCCGTCAGGATGGGAAATTGGTAATTCCAGAATGAGCGAAGTAGAGGTCTTTAGTAATGATTCAGATTTTGATTATCAAGATATTCGGGATGATAGAGTGTTTACGTACTTTAGTGTCAATACCTATAAGTCGGTTACTTATCGTGTCTTACTGAATGCAGCTTATCCAGGAAAATATTATCTCCCTGCAACCTATTGTGAAGCGATGTATGATAATGATATCCGTGCGGCTACGAAGGGGAAATGGGTGGAAGTGGTGAACTGATAATGAAAAATTGACAATGTCCCTACGAGCATATTGCAGAACAAGTCGCGTATGTCCCCCGCTGGCGGGGTCAAATTTGTGGATAAAGTAAAAACAGGAATAACCAATCCCAATCAAATTTGGGGGTGGACGTCCTTTGCTGTTTGGTACGTTTCTATCTTCTCCCAATTAAAATAATTCGAGAACCTACTCAGAAGTCTAGGCAATAAAACAGGGTAGTAAATTAAAAACTCGGCTTAAAATTCTTTTGATAGGCATCCCATTCTTCTTGGGATTTTAATTTTTTGTAATCGTTTTGTGCGATAAGCTTTAGGTAAATCTCTAATTGTTGAGGTTTCAAATAGCCCGTAACAGGCATTATGACATTTGCATCTTCATCAAAAAATAGCATAGTCGGATAGGCGCGCACCCCCAAAAAGGACGATAGTTCATGCACACTATTACGGCCTCTTTTGTTTGGATTGGTATAAGTTTTACCTTTAAAAGTGATGGGATCGGGTCCTTCCGCATCAAATTTTACCGCATAGAAATGTTCATTGACATACTTCACTACTTGGGCATTATGGAAAGTGTTTCTATCGAGCGTTTTACAGGGTCCACACCATTTGGTGTAAGCATCTAAGAAGATTTTTTTAGGATTCTTTTTTTGAGCAGCGACGGCGTCTTCGATGGACATCCAATTGATTTCTTTTGACTTGACGTTGTCTTTGTTATTTTGAGCGGAAGCACAACCTACGGTAAGTACGGCAATCATCCAAAATGCAAGTATATTTTTCATGTTTTATTTTTTACGAAGTGTAAAGATAAGGACTAGAAAGGACATTCGCTTTAGGTTTGCAACTAAGCCACAAGAAAAGACCACCACTTTCCAAAAGTTTGAAATTGCTGTTGGTACAACGAGTAGTATTTCAACATTGATGATGATGTAAATGGTCAGTTTGGAGAACCTTTTGTGATTGAAAACCTAAAATTAAGTGATTTTGGGTCTGGTGAGTATATTTCTCCAAATGAGATAAATACCGTAAATCCTTTGTCATTGCGTTAGGTTGTAATACCGACTTAGGTGGGATTATAGAAAATACATTATGAATGGATTGAACAATCCAAAAGTCGGTAGCTTTATTGCTACTGGCTTTTTTTTTGTGGGTATTGTCAATAAGTTAGATATCAATTCAGAAAATTACAGTCAAAAATTCCTTTTGAAACCCACGTAGCGTAAAAAAGATTAAAGCCACTGCCCCCAAGGTATCTTACCCAAGATCAACAACAAAGCGATACCATAATAAAGGGCAATCGTTTTGAACTTAGCCTTATCTGTACCTCTGGTCTTGTGTTTTGAAAATCCAATAGTAATTAAAATAATAGCAATAATCATGACCAAAGGATGCTCTATGACTTGGTCTCTATAAAAGCTATCTTTCATGATGGACTTAAACCCACCCACCTTCATCGCCTGATAACCTGCAGAAACAAAATAAACGCCAAGACCGAAGAGTAACTGGAAATGTGCGGCGATAAGTCCCACTAGACTTAAAGTCTTGTCTTTCTTTTCAAAAGTCTTGTTGGAAGTTAGTCCGATAATGGCATTGACTAAGGCAATGACAATGGCTAGCAAAATAGCCCATGCCCATACAGAGTGTAACATCTTAATCATGATTGTTTGTTTTGTTCGATTTTGCTGAGATTACCAGTATCCGTAACAGAAATATCTCAAGTTAGTTTGTTTTTAGCACGATACTTTTCCAATAAGGCAGTTGAATCGCTTGGATTGCCCTTAAAATTAAATTCTCGTACCGCAAAAGAATAAGCAATATCCAACACCGGAGCATCAGGATAATAATGGTCTCTAGCAAAATGGACATATTTCATCATCAGAAAACCATCAAACCAAGCAAAAAACCTTTTGACGAAGGCAGAAGAATCGGCTGTATGTTTTTGAATTTCCCGAATTCTATCCACAAAATCATTTTCCGCAAGGAAGGCTTGAATGGCAGTCGGCAACGCTTGCGCAAAGCGAATAACTGCTTGCTCAGAAAGGTCATAGAGTAAAGAAACATCGTCTAGCAATAATTTGACCTCATCGAAAATAATCACACGGTGTGTCATTAAAATAGGACTATTCAACAAGATGCCCATCGCTCTACCCGTCCCAAAAGGGACTCGATCAGAAATACGGGTAGAAGGATACACCGTCGTATCTGTTAAATCGCCAAGCGTACCCTTTCGGGCAAATTTTTGTAAAAAATAAAAATCTTCCCCAGCTTTTCGTTTGTTCATTCCACCTTGTTTTTGGTAGGCAAGATGCCGAACGGCCATAGAGGATCCGATGGTTTGAAAAGCAGTAGGAAGTCTCGCCATGCGTTGCGCTTCGATAAAATAACGGAGGTGTAACTCGTATTGAATGATAGCATTTCGCTCCAGAATGTCAGTGGGCATTGGGTGTTCAAAATGTATGGAGGCCGCTTCCAGTTTAGGATGTAGAGCAAAGAAATCGGCTATGGCTTGAAAGTAATTTGCTGCGACTAAACTATCGCCATCCAGCGCAACCAAAATCCCGTTTTGATTTTCCGAAAGGGTAAATAAATGTGTGCCGTCATCCATCAAAATTTTTCTAGCAAGTCCTACGCCTGCATGTTTATTGGGTAAGGATATCAAGTGACCTTGAAGCTTAAATCGGTTGGATTCTAGCGCTTTTTTAGCTTGCGCAAAAAGGTCTAAACCCGCTTGATTTGCCTTCTTCACTAGGGCATCACTGCCTTCTGAATGATTAAAAAGCACTAAAATTAATACGCATCCTTCAAACTGCTCGGCACTCTCTTTTAATGAGGCTAAGGTCTGGGTAAGATGTGGTTCGTTCAATACGGGAATACACACGATTAGATCCGGATTAAAAGCGGAATGCTCAAATAGTGGGGCGACAAAACGATGCTTCTCTAAATAGCTTTTCATGGCTATCTAACTGCAATTATAGCGAATTGTTTTGAGGGTTTATTCGTAACATTTTAAGGAATGGTCTTTAGGTCTCGCCAAATTTGATTACTACTCTTCAATCAATGAAATTTGTTGGCGCAGAATACAAAAAGTATTGAAAAATACTTGTTTTAATCCATAAAGACGTACCTTTAAGCCTCTAAATAACGAAGCTATGGCACATAAAGGAAAATTATACTACACAATCGGCGAAGTAGCTGAACAATTAAATATCACCAAGTCTGTAATCCGATACTGGGAAAATGAATTCTCTTTCATTAAACCGCATCGTAATAATAGAGGCGAACGAAAATTTACCGACCAAACCATTAGTGAATTGCGTATCGTTCACCACCTCGTAAAGGATAAAGGTTTTACCATCAGTGGGGCGAAAAAAGAACTTGCTACCAATAAAGAATATCACCTTAAAATAGAAAGAACCATCGTTGCGCTGGAATCTACCAAAAACGGTCTGATGAATTTGTTAGAAAAAATCGATAAGTAATCCAATGAACCTCGCTGTCATTGATTTAGGAAGCAATACTTTTCATTTAGTAGTCGTACAATATAATGTAGATAATGGCTTTTTGGAGCTGTACCGAGAACGGGTCTATGCGCGCCTAGCTAGGTCGGGTATCGGGGTGATTACCGAGGTTGCTTTTGAGAAGGGACTGAAAACCTTACTGCATTTTAAAGAAATACTCCTTCAGCATAATGTGGTAAAATCTAAAATAGTAGGAACGGAAATGCTGCGGATTGCGCCCAATGGAGCCGATTTTGTCCGAAAGGTTCACGACCAGACGGGCTTTAGTATTGAAATTATCTCAGGGGAACAAGAGGCCGATTATATCTTTCAAGGTGTCCAACATTCCTTTCCCAATGCGACTTATTTGATAGTGGATGTCGGTGGAGGTAGTGTCGAATTTATAATAGTTAAAGACGGCAATAGAGAATGGTTGACAAGTGTACCCATTGGAATTGCGGTTTTGTATTTTCAATATAAACAGAGTGATCCTATAGAACAAGAGGAGTTATTAAAAATCGAATCTTTTCTGAATCAGCAATTGATGTCACTCAGGCAGCAGTTAAATAATTATAATATTGAAGTATTGGTGGGTGCCTCAGGTGTGTTTGAGACCTTCTTTGATGTCGAAGGGGAGGCATTCGATTCGTATTTGGACGCAAGTAGTTTTAAAATTAAATTGGCATCGATGATTCACTCCAAATTGGAAGAGCGAGAAGCAATGTCTTCCATCCCAAAAGTAAGAAAGAAGATGATGGTGGTCGCTGCCATATTGGTGAAAGCTGTCTTAGACGGGACAAGTATTAAAAGAATTCGATTTAGTCCGAACTCATTGAAGGAAGGTTTGTTATATGAATTACTATTGAATGTATAAAAATTTGATGAATGAAACGGCAAGTAGAAGCGAAGTTACCCATTCCAGAAGGTCCTTTTAAGATCCTTGCTTTTGCGCATGATGATCAAGAGGTGATGCCAGATTTGGCTATTGTTCATGAAGAAATGGATGTCAGACAACCCGTTTTGGTTCGAGTACATTCGGAGTGTTTGACAGGGGATATTTTTGGGTCTAGGCGTTGTGATTGTGGCCCGCAATTGGATAGGGCTATAGAAATGGTAGCTGAAGCGAAAGGGGTTGTCTTGTATTTGCGCCAAGAGGGTAGAGGTATCGGGCTGCTCAATAAATTGAAAACGTATAACCTCCAATCAGATGGAATGGATACGCTCGATGCCAATCTGCACCTAGGTTTTGAAGGTGACCAAAGACAATATGACACAGCTATTTTTATGCTGAAAGACCTAGGCATCCAAAAAATCCGCTTATTGACTAATAATCCATTAAAAGTAAAGGCGCTTTCTGGTGAAAAATTAATAGAAATAGTGGAAAGAATCCCCCTCTTTACTGGCTATCATCAGCAGAATAAAGCTTATTTGGAGACAAAGAAAAAACGCATGGGGCATATTTTGCCATAAGTATGCTTTTTTACTAATCCATTGATTGTCAAAGGTATTGGCGGATTTCTCTTTGGGTTGCCATTAATATAGTTTAGTTTTGTACCTAATAGACCTAAATTGTCGTATCATCTTATTGAAAAAAATCAATTAAGATGATTAAGAATACACTAATTTTACTTCTACTGAGCCTGTTGGCGACGGGTATTTTTGCACAAACAGATAAATTTTGGACAGATTGTATTGAAAGTACCATTTGGGCAGTGGAGTCAGATCGACAGATCGTACCTATGTCTTATCGGGTTGTCGAATTGAATTTTGGCAAGATGAAAAAAGTTTTGGCGAAAGC
>CAYRVZ010000029.1:0-4537 GCA_964427815.1 uncultured Saprospiraceae bacterium
CAAATGCTTCCCTGCGGTCGCGTTCAAATGCTTCCTTCGGTCGCGTTCAAATGCTCCCTTCGGTCGCGTTCAAATTAGCCTTTATCTGCAGAAAAGAATCGTTTCCAGATTTCAGTTTGGGGCATTTGGGCACTCACTTTGATTAGTTTCTTGGTGGTTGGATGAGCGAATTCCATACTGGAGCAATGTAAGGCGATGGAACGCCCATCTATTTTTTGACGACTTCCATATTTTATATCTCCGACGATGGGACAACCGACGGTAGAGAGTTGAGCCCTTATTTGATGTGAGCGCCCTGTCAAAGGATTGATCTCTAACAAATAATAATGATCGATCATCGCCACTAATTTCCATTCCAATATAGATTCTTTAGCTTTGGCAGTACGTCTGCCCAGTTTATCGTAAGCCTTGGTGATGTTTTTTTCATGGTCTTTTAACAGAAAATGCTTGAGCCGTCCAGATTCTCCCGTGGGCTTTTTTCGCGTAAGCGCATAATAAGTCTTGGTAACTTTTCTATCTTGAAATAACTTATTCATTCTAGTCAAAGCCTTGCTCGTCCTAGCCATTACGATGACACCTGATACAGGGCGATCTAGCCGGTGAAAAGAACCCAAGAATACTGCGCCGGGTTTATTGTAACGTACTTTGATATATAACTTACCCATATCCAAAGCTGTGGGATCCCCTGTGGCATCTCCTTGAGATAATAAACCTGTTGGTTTATTGATGGCTAATAAGTGATTGTCTTCATATACGACGTGCACGTCGTTGAGGCTATATTGCATCTCATTGGTTTAATGGGTAAAAAGTTTTACCTTGCGGCAAAATTACGGAAAGATGACCACTATTACCATAGGATTTTCTCCTTGCCCAAATGATACCTTTATTTTTGATGCTATGGTGCACCATAAAGTGGATACGGAAGGCTTGAAATTTGATGTAGTGATGGAGGATGTGGCGACTTTAAATGAAATGGCTTTTGCCCAAAAATTAGAGGTTACTAAATTAAGTTTTCATGCCTTTGCTTATTGCTTAGAAGCTTATCAATTATTGCAGGCAGGTTCGGCTTTAGGCAACGGGGTAGGCCCCTTGTTGATAGCGAAAAAGCCTATGAATAGGGAGGAATTGGAGAAAGCAACCATCGCCATTCCAGGCAAATATACAACGGCAAATTTCTTACTGGCTCTCGCATATCCGAATGCAATTAATAAGAGAACCCTGTTATTTTCGGATATTGAAAAGGCGGTATTGGAAGGGGAGGTTGATGCGGGTTTAATTATTCATGAAAACCGGTTTACCTATGCGGATCATGGCTTAATCTTAATCCAAGACCTAGGAACTTATTGGGAAGAAAAATCTAATCAGGCGATTCCATTAGGTGGAATTGTAGTGCGACGAAGCTTTGATACGGCTTTGCAGCAAAAAATCGACCGAGTACTAAGAAGAAGTTTGGAATACGCTTTCGCAAATACCGAAGATGTACTCCCTTTTGTCAAAGATTTTGCGCAAGCTATGTCTCAAGAGGTGATGATGAAGCATATCGGTCTATATGTTAATGAATTTACGTTAGATCTTGGAGAGAAGGGTCGGAATGCAGTGTTGCATATATTGGCGTTGGGACGGGAAAAGGGTATCTTGCCCGAATCTGAGTTGGATGTTTTTGTGGAGAAGTCACCTTTGTAATATTTAATTTATTTTCCTACTTTTTGATGAGACAGAAGTAGATGCCAGTTGTTTTGTGCATAAACTTAACGGTGTTTTTGGAAATACAAAGTAATGACAATTGTAGGACCTTGTCTAGAAAGGGAAATCTTGATTTCTATAAAAAAAAGCCATTCAGCATTTAGCTGAATGGCTTTTTATTTATTCCAGAATATTTACTGTACAACAATACGACGAGTTTCCACACCATTATTAGACATTAATCGAAGGAAGAAAGTTCCTTTAGTGTCGATGGTGGGCATTTGGAAGTTTTGTTGGCCCGTAGCCGTTCTAAACTCTTTTATGCTGAGCACACGTCCGTCTAATGAAATTACTTGAGCAGAAATCGTTAGCGCCTTATCGGATTGAATTGTTAGGTTAACAGCTCCAGTAGTAGGATTAGGTAAAATCGTCCAAGCATTGATTTCTTTAATGTCAGAAGTAGCAACAGGATGAGTAGTGAATTTTTCCATTATTGTTGACAATGTTGATTGATTTCCCGCCTCATTAAAGGGCACGACTCTCCAAAAATAATTGACATCAGCAGTGAGTTCATCAGGGATGGTAAATTGAGTTTCGGTCGTGTAATACCGATTAACAAATTCAGAGAAATCCGTAGTTCTAGAAATTTGTATAAAATACCGAGAAGCTTTGTCAACTGTATTCCACTTTAGTGTCACGTTGGAGGTGCCAGCGGCTTCCCCATCAATGGGTGATACAAGGGTTGCTTCTTCTACAACAGGATCTAGTGTTGGCACATAATCATTTTGGAGGTACTCACGTCCTACAGTGCCATAATTGGCGACCATTACATCCGACTGTATTGGGGTAAAGATTTGGTCGCAGCCATTAAAATAGGACATTTGATTTTTTTCCTGTGGATCGACTAAGACGCCATTTGGATCCTTTGCGCCACCAGTATAGTCACAATTATTCCAAATTATTCCAAAGTTATAATCTGGTGGGGTATCTGTAATCAAATCGGCAGCAGCGGTTGCATTAGAGCCATCTACTAGCTCAGTTTCTTGATTGAAACTTGGGGTGTTTACTGGAGCAATAGGCCAGTCGTTAGGAAAATCCTCTTGGCGAAAGGGATGGCTTTCCCAACCAAAAAAGGTATGATCTAAAGAGAAAAAATGACCCACTTCATGCGCAAGTGTATTGGAGCTATAGTTGATTTCAGAATGCTTCATGACGATCCAATCGTTAGGATAGCTCGTAAAATAACCTAGTTTTGTACCGATGGCTACATCTCCTAATTTTTTGGCAATAAATAGATTGATACCATAATCGAAAGCGGTTCTCTGGGATTTCATTTTGATTTGGGCAAAAGAACCTTCTGGGTTAGTATGCACACTATTACTATTGAGATAGTTAACATTATTGTCTGCCAAGTAGAACCTAAAATCAGTATCCTTATAATATTCATTTAAGCCTGGAATCATTTGGAAGATATTCTTTTCGTAGATATAACCTTCCCCATCATTATTACCGACGTTGTGTACAACAACAGGAATATACTTGAGGGCTTCAGTTTGGTCAAAATCGCCTTTGTAATACCTTGATAAACTTTCCTTTAACATCGGATTACGTTCAGTGACACCACACACACCTCTCACTTCCTCTTGTGCAAAGACATTCAGTGCCAAAAAGGTCAAAAAGAATACGGTTAAGACTTGCTTCATGTTTTTAGTTTTTAAATAGACCACGTCTAATACGCAAATATCTATTTTTTATGGGAACTAGAGCCATAAATGGCCGAGTTAATATCATAATAACGCTGAAAAAGTCATTCCGTTGACGAAAAAGGATAGTTTTACGCCGAATTAATATAAAACTCGTTTTGTTAGTGGAATGACTAAAGAGCTATTCTATGCATGTTATTTATAATGGTTTTTAATGTAAAATTATTGTTATGCTTTTTTGTCAAAAAAAAGGCAGTTCTTGTGGAAAATATGCGAAATGAGTAAGCAGAAGCAAAATAAGAACCCTCATAACAATTTCTTTATCAGAACCTTTTCCGAAAGGGAGGTGGCAAAAGGCTATATCGAAGAATTCTTACCTAAAGAAATAGTGGCAGCCATTGATTTAGAAGGAAGCCTTAAGCTAGAACAGGATAGCTTTATAAACGAAAACCTTGAAGAACATTTTTCGGATTTGGTGTATTCTTGTTGTTTTAAGCAAGCCGTAGCAAGTGTACAGACCCAAACCTACATTAGTTTTCTGTTTGAGCACAAAAGTTATCCAGTTAAATTTATTTTTCGTCAATTAATTCAGTATATTCTAGATGCTTGGGAGCGGATGGAGCACCAGAATGAACCCTATAGGTTAGTTATTCCTATTATCGTTTATCATGGAGAAAAAACTTGGAGTAAAAAACCAATGGAAGATTTTTTCTTTCTGCCAAATGAGCATTTTAAGCGGTATTTACCTATATTTGATTATGTATTAACAGATTTGTCGGTACTAACGGATGAGCGTATTCTTCAACTACGAAGTAAAGCTATGCTACTCAATGCTTTAATGGCGCTCAAACACGGTCGAAATAAAGAATATGTCCTCAAAAATTTGAGTAAAATCTTGGCTTATTCAAATGAGTATTACGATTTAGATCGAGGCGAGAACTATTTTGATACTATTTTCGTTTATTTAAGTTATACACTAGACCTAAAAACTGACAAAATTGTTCAGCTACTTGAAACATTACCTAACCCACTAAAAAAGCAAGGTATGAATACTTATCAGTACATTTTGAAGGAAGGCAAAGAGGAAGGCAGAAAAGAAGGCAAAGAGGAAGGCAGAAAAGAAGGCAAAGAGGAAGGCAGAAAAGAAGAGA
>CAYRVZ010000029.1:4637-17884 GCA_964427815.1 uncultured Saprospiraceae bacterium
AAGGAAGGCAAAGAGGAAGGCAGAAAAGAAGGCAAAGAGGAAGGCAGAAAAGAAGAGAAAGTGAAGATGATTAAAAAATTACTTTTAGAAGGTGCTAGTGATACCTTGATTATGAATGTAACTGAAATAACCAAGGAAGCGCTAGAGGTAATAAAATCAACGCTTTAATAGGGGTTATTCAATCCGATCCAAGTGATAGACTTGATTATCCGTGATAAATCCAATAACACCTTGTTCTTTGGTATAAAAAGCCTGTTTGCCGTCAAAAGGTTCGGTTTCATATACCGCCTCAAAGTGAACATTATTAAGCGTCTTGTTTTCGACAAAAGTCAAAGGGAATTTAATGTTAAACTCTTTCTCATCGTAACTATCCGAAAACCTGATATCCGTCACAAGTTCTCCACGCCCAATAGACCCCACCCCCATTACATCAACTGTGAGCTGATCAAAAAACAATTCTTTTTCTGGACGCAAAATGTTAGTCGTTAAAAGTAAACTTAACGAAAAATCTGGGTCTTTGGAAAAAAAGACTATCCTTTTGGTTATACCTTCAAAATAGTCATATGAGGATTGTCCATCAAATTTGGCTTCGGTACAATTTTTATAGACAGAAATTTTATTGACTTCTTCTTGAACCCCCTGTCGAGAGGAAAAAATAAGCTCATTGCCCGTATTATCTTTAAAAATAAGTTTAGGATTGTTCTGATAAGGAAAGAAACGTAAGCTTTTTTCCGAAAGGGGTTTATCTCCAATCTTGGTATCTGCTGGACATTCTTTCCGACAGGAAGCAGAGGATAATAGGCTAATTATTACTAGGAAAAGGAGTAGATCTTTCATGATAATTTATTTTTCTTCTTGAAAAAAGAGAGTTGCCTATATAACGTAAAATAACGCATTGTTTATGCCTAATACAATGTTAATCAGCAGAATAGACAGAAGTAAGCATCTTTTTTCCTTTTCCGCTACCTTTGCATCGGCTTTGAAGATTTGACGCTTACTAATAAGACAACTTTTGTCGTTTTCTTGCGTAAAATCTAAAGATAAGCGAAAATGTTCGCCCCCCATATTTTTTTGCGAAATTTAACTGTTTAAAATGAAACGAGTATTAATTACCGGAGCAGCCGGGTTTTTAGGATCCCATTTGTGCGATCGATTTATGAAAGAAGGGTACCACGTTATCGGAATGGATAACCTAGTAACTGGAAACATGGACAATTTGTCTCACCTTTTCCCAGAAAAGGAATTTGAGTTTTACTTCCATGATGTAAGTAAGTTTGTACATATTCCTGGAGAATTGGACTATATTTTACACTTTGCCTCTCCAGCTAGTCCAATTGAATACTTAAAAATGCCAATTCAGACATTGAAAGTAGGTTCTTTAGGTACACATAATTTATTGGGTTTAGCGAAAGCAAAAAATGCTCGTTTCTTAATAGCCTCTACTTCTGAGGTCTATGGAGATCCATTGGTACACCCGCAAACAGAAGATTATTGGGGTAATGTAAACCCTATTGGCCCACGTGGTGTGTATGACGAAGCCAAGCGTTTTCAAGAAGCAATCACAATGGCGTACCACACCTACCACGGAGTAGAAACTAGAATCGTTCGTATTTTTAATACTTATGGACCCCGAATGCAAGTAAACGATGGACGTGTTTTACCTGCCTTCTTCTCTCAAGCAATTCGAGGAGAAGGTTTGACTATTTTTGGTGACGGTTCTCAGACTCGTTCGTTCTGTTATGTGGATGATTTAGTAGAAGGTATTTATCGTTTATTATTGAGCGATTATCATTTGCCTGTAAATATGGGTAATACCTCTGAAATCACGATGAATCAATTCGCGGATGAAGTGCTCGCATTAGTTGGAAATCCAAAAGCAAGAAAAATCAATAAGCCTCTTCCTGAAGATGATCCTAAGAGAAGACGTCCAAATATTTCATTGGCGAAAAAAATCTTAGATTGGGAACCTAAAGTGCCTAGAGCAGAGGGGATGGCAGAGACATTGAAGTATTTCAGAACAGTGGTTAAAGTTGATTAATATGTCTTTTCAGAAAAATATTCTCATCACGGGTGGGGCTGGTTTTATCGGCTCCCATCTAGTGCGTCTTTTTGTGGACAAATATCCAGACTATCGCATCATTAATCTTGATGCTTTGACTTATGCTGGAAATTTAGAAAATCTGAAAGATGTCGAAAATAAACCTAACTACGTCTTCGAAAAAGCTGATATCACTAAGTCAGACGAAGTGATGGCTATCTTTAAGAAATATCAGGTGGATAGTGTCATACACCTAGCGGCAGAATCTCACGTCGATAGATCCATTTCGAACCCCATGGAGTTTGTAGAGACGAATGTAATTGGTACGGTCGTACTCCTAAATGTGGCCAAGACTTTTTGGACGGATTTAGAGGATAAATTATTTTACCATGTGAGTACAGACGAAGTCTATGGTACTCTAGGGGCAACGGGTTTGTTTAAAGAAACAACTTCTTATGATCCTCGGTCGCCTTACTCCGCTTCAAAAGCAAGTAGTGATCACTTTGTAAGGGCTTATTTTCATACCTATGGAATGCCTATTGTGATTTCAAATTGTTCTAATAACTATGGCCCGTTTCAGTTTCCTGAAAAGCTTTTGCCTTTATTCATCAATAATATCAAGCATAAAAAACCTTTACCTGTATATGGTGATGGTAAATATACTCGGGATTGGCTTTGGGTAGAAGACCATGCGAGTGCAATTGATGTGGTGTTTCATAAAGGTATTTCGGGTGAAACTTATAACATAGGGGGCAACAACGAATGGACTAACCTAGATTTGATTTATCTACTGTGCGAAATCATGGACGATGAATTAGGTAGAGAGAAAGGTTCTTCTAAGGAATTGATTACTTTCGTAAAAGATCGACCTGGACACGATAAACGGTATGCCATTGATGCCAGTAAATTGAAAAATGAGCTAGGATGGGAGCCTTCAGTCAAATTTCCGCAAGGACTCATTGATACCGCTAGATGGTATTTAAGCAATGTGGATTGGATGGAAAATGTGATGACAGGTGCTTATAAGGCTTACTATAAGAAGCAATATGACGTTTAAATTTTCAAGATTATTGCTTTAGAGTTTAAAGCAGCAGGACCTTTTGTGTTCTGCTGCTTTTTATTTTAATTTTCATTACCTTTGCCAGCCAAAACATTGAAAAACACACTTACTGATGAGATTTATTACTTTATTACTTGTTTTTGCTTTATCTATCGTCGCAGTTGTTTTGAGCGCACAGATTGATCCCAATCTTGTCAAAAGCGAAATAGCCAAAACCGGATTCTCTGAAGAACAAATACGTGAAAAACTCTTAGAAAAAGGAATTGATATAGACCAAGTGTCTCCTCAAGAGTTACCTAAGATGGAGGGTGCTATCCGCGCAGCGATTGCTGAGTTAGAAGCAGAAAAGAAAGCCGCGCAAGCTAAAAATGTAGAACTGAAAGCTGAAAAAAACATAAAAGAGGTAGCGGGCGATGCGGCTGTTGAGATTAAGGACGCTGTAGAAAATGGAAAGCAACTAGACGAAGCCATCAGTGAAGAAATTCTGGAAGAAACCAATAATATTGAAGAAGAGTCTAGTATCTATGGGCACCACATCTTCCGAAATAATAGCATTAAAGTATTCAACCAAGCAGCGGGTGTTCGGGCGCCTGATACCTACGAGCTAGGTCCAAAGGATGTTATCAATGTGTCTATATGGGGGTATTCTGAATTGTCAAAAGCTTATGAAGTCACGACTGATGGGTATATTAAGCCAGACAGGATGGCGCCGATTTTTGTGAAAGGAATTTCTTTAGGTAATGCCAAAAAATTATTACGTAAAAGTTTTGCCCGTTATTATAATTTTAAGAATGATGAGTTCGATGTTAATTTGAATTACTCTAGGACTATTACTATTAATATTACTGGCGAAGCTATTCATCCAGGTAGCTACACGATTCCTGCTGTCAATACGGCTTTTAATGCTTTAGTCGCTTCTGGTGGGCCATCGGATATTGGTTCAGTTAGAGAAATTACATTAGTTAGAGCTGGGAAAACTCCGGTTAAACTAGATGTTTATGAGTTTTTAAGCAACCCAAATGTAGCACAGAATATGTACCTGCAAGATGGAGATTTCATTCATATACCAGTAGCCAAAAAAGTGGTTGCTGTAGGAGGATCAATTGTCAAGCCTTTTAGATACGAGTTGAAAGCGAATGAAAATCTAAGTCATTTAATAAACTATGCTGGGGGCTTTAATGCTAATGCCTACAGGAGTAAGATTCAGATAAAACGTTTTCAAAATGGAGAACAAAAATTGATTGATATTGCCTTTCAAAAGCAAGCTAATTATGCTTTGTTAAATGGAGACAAGATCAACGTCTTCGCTATTCCTACCGTCTATGAAAATTTTGTAGAAATAACAGGAACAGTCACATTGCCTGGTGAATATGAATTGGAAAAAGGTTGGAGAATAGCAGACTTACTAGGTAAAGGAAAATTATTGCCTGAGTCAAAATTAGATTTCGCTTTTCTGCAAAGAAAAAATAATGATGGTACTTACCAATTTATTAAAATTGATTTGGCTCAGGTACTGGAGAATAATGCACACAAAGACAATTTACTTTTGCAAGCAAAAGATAAATTAATGATTTATGCACAGAGCCAATTTGTGGATCAAGCAAGAATTCAGATTGCGGGTGCTGTTAGAAATCCAATAGATATTCCTTTTGATAGAAGCAAAAGGTTGAGAGTGGAAGATTTGGTTCAGATGGCTTCTGGGCTTGCGCCAAAAGCTACAACCTTCGCATTTATTTATCGAAAGAAAGAAGAAAATAGTAAGGATATTGAATACTTGACGATTGATTTAACGGAAGCAATGGCTAATCCTTTAAGTGCCTCTAATATTGTTTTAGAGCCGCATGATAGAATTTTTATTCCAAGTAATGATACCTATCTGGATGATGCCAAAATATTAATTTCTGGAGCGGTTAGACTCCCTGGTGATTATGATTATGATATTTCTTTGACATTAGATAAGTTGTTATTAATGGCAGGCGGGTTAAAGCAAAAAGCAGATAGAAATAGAATAGAAATATTTAGAATTAATTTTGATGAACAACCTATCCAAACGGAAAAAATTAGTATTTCTATCAATGAAAATGGGGAGATAGAAGGTGGACAAGTGATATTATTACCGTATGATGAGGTTCGAGTTCGGCAGTTGCCCGAATTTGAATTACAAAAAAATATCACCATTGAAGGAGAGGTCGCGTATCCGGGCATTTACTCAATTACTAAGGACAATGAAAAACTAATGTCATTAATTGAAAAGGCGGGAGGAGTGACAGATGAAGCTTTTTTAGAAGGAGCTACTTTATTGCGGTACCAAGACGATGTGGGGTACATCATTTTGAGGTTAGATGAAGTGTTTAAGAATAAAAAATCTAAGTTTAATATCGTGTTAGCAAAGGGAGATGTCTTGAACATTCCTAAGATGAAAGACTTTGTTAGTATCCAAGGTGCTACTAAAGTTAAAACTGTTTATAACGATGTTGTAGTGGGGGATAGTAACAAAATAAATGTCCCTTTTCACCCAGGCCGTCGGGCAAATTACTACGTAGATGAATATGCAGGTGGAACCAATAAGCAAGGACGTAAAAGGCTCATTACCGTGAAATATCCAAATGGACAATTAAAAGAAACTAAGAATTTCCTTTTGTTCAAAGTGTATCCTAAAATAGAAAAAGGTGCCGAGATCTATGTGGGGGCAGTAGCAAAAAAGAAACAAGATTCGGAGAACGAGAAAACAAAGGAACCCATTGATTGGGGAAAGTTATTGGGTGATAGCATGGCTCAAGCCACTACAATAATAACCCTCTTGCTCCTAATCCAACGGATAAATTAATAAGTAAAAAACATTCATGAGTAAAGCAGTTAGAAATCTAAAACCCAATGCTCTTTGGGGATATTTTGCGGATCTAAATAGTCATCCTAGACCGTCTAAAAAAGAAGCTAAGGCCGCTGCGTTTTTAGTGAAGTTTGGAAAAGACTTGGGCTACGAGACTTTTCAAGATACTGTCGGAAATGTGATCATTAAAAGACCAGGCTCAAAAGGAAGTAAGAAAAAACCAATCATCCTCCAAGGACATATTGATATGGTTGCCCAAAAAAATAGCGATACTAAGTTCGATTTTAATACCATGGGCATTAACATGTATGTGGATAAGGGTTGGGTAAAGGCAAAAGGGACGACTTTAGGGGCGGACAATGGGATAGGCGTCGCAGCAATCATGGCAGTCCTTGCGGACAAAAAAAAGAAATATCCTCCTTTAGAAGCCGTTTTTACGATTGATGAAGAAACAGGAATGACCGGGGCAGAAATGTTGGAAGGGGGCTTGTTTAAAGGGAAGGTAATGCTAAACCTAGATTCTGAAGATGATACCGAAATCACTATTGGATGTGCAGGTGGTGTCGATGTGACGATTCAAAATGAGTATAAAGAAGAAAAGCTTCCCAAAAAACTGAAAACGGCCTCTTTTGAAATAGCCATCAAAGGTTTGAAAGGAGGGCATTCGGGCATGGATATTCACAAAGGACGTGGTAATGCCAATAAGTTAATGGCACGTGTACTGTTAGAATTAGAAAAAGAAGTGGCTCTTAAACTAAATGCTTTGGAAGGGGGGAGTTTGCGAAATGCTATTCCCCGCGAAGCTTTTGCGACTATTATTATTGCCGTTAGTAAAGTAGAACGCTTTCAAAAATCCTTTGAAAGGATTTCCAAAACGATAGAAGCGGAGTATCAAGTGACCGATCCGACTATTAAGATTACTTTCGAAAAGAAAAGACGTCCAGCGAAATTTATGAAACCCGCCACAAAAACGGTTTTATTGAATGCCTTAAATGCCTGTCTTAGTGGTATCTATAGAATGTCTCCAGATATAGAAGGGTTAGTTCAAACCTCTAATAACTTGTCAAAAATTGTCGCCAAAGGAGGGAAAATTAAAATTGATTGCTTGACAAGAAGTTCTGTAGAATCTGAAAAAATGGCTTGTGCCGAAATGATTAAGTCCTCTTTTTCAAGCTTGGAAGGAGCGGTCACTTTTTCGGGAGATTATCCAGGTTGGGCACCAGAGCCAAATGCAAAAATCATTAAGACCGTTTCCAAAGTCTATAAAAAACACTACAAAAGAATGCCACATATTACAGCCTGCCATGCAGGCTTAGAGTGCGGTATACTGAAGAAGCAATATCCAGACGTAGAGATGATTTCATTTGGTCCTAATATTAGAGGCGCACACTCTCCTGATGAGCGGGTAGAGGTCGCTTCTGTGGCTCAATTCTACAAATTGCTGCAAGACGTCTTGCTCAATTAATTTTGGCCCCGTAGTTCAAGGGATAGAACAAAAGTTTCCTAAACTTTAGATTCAGGTTCGAGTCCTGGCGGGGCTACAAAAAAGCGGTAATGAATTATTCATTACCGCTTTTCTTTGTACTGGGTATCTCCTATGGTAAATTCCTAATAATTAGTTACTACACTTTTCAGTATAGATAATGATGTGTTTAATCAATTTATTCCAATGTACATTTTTGTATTCTTTCTTGATAGCCTTACAAGAGTCGTACAACGAATCAAATTCCTTTTTATACTTCTTTTTTTTCAATCTGAATGCGACCTTATCTCCAGTGTGTTTGATGTAATAAGATTTATCAAAACCTCCTGCAAGTGTTAAGCTTCCAACGCCGACAGACATTGTCTCAGCCGCCCAGGGATCATGATAGACTCGGATACTTTTCGCAAAATGAGGGTTTAAGAGTTGCATCAGCATGGTACGCTCTTTCTTTTTGACTTGTACAACAGTCTGCTCAAAGTATATATAACCCTCTTTTAATAAGTCTGATTTAATTTCTTCTTCTTTCCATTTTTGGACATCATAAGCTTTATCCAAACCTTTGGCAACTTTATCAAAGCCACTCGGCATTAAATACATAAAAGCAATTTGGTCAGGCTTATAACTGACCTTCTTGCCCGAAACTTTAACCCTAATCTCTTTGATTAGTCCTTTCTTACGTTTAATCTTATCAATGGTACATTCTACTTTGGTACCGTCTGATAAAGTGAGATAGGCTGGCTTTTTACCTGAAAAACGCTCTGATGGAGATAGAAAACTTTGCGCTATATTGGGTGCTACAAATACAAATAACAGCAATAGGCTAAAAATAATTATTACCAACGTAAATTTGTTCAATCAAAAAAGGGTCGAATCCTAAGATTCGACCCTTTTACTTCTTTGCAAAATTCAGTTTAAGCCATTGCTGCTTCTATTTTTGTAGCGATTTGGGCTTTTGAAGCGACTCCAACATGTTTGTCAAATACTTCTCCATCTTTCAATATGATGACCGTAGGGATACTACGAATACCGTATTTTCTAGCAACAGTGGGATTGTGGTCAACATCCAATTTTCCTACTTTTACTTTGCCAGTATATTCTTTGCTCAAGGCTTCAATGTGCGGTGCGATGATATGACAAGGGCCACACCATTCTGCCCAAAAATCAACTACGGTGACGCCACTAGTAGCTTCTGTCTCAAAATTTGCATCTGTGAATTCGAATGCCATTTGCTTTATTTTTAATCGTGAAAAATTATTCATTTACATGAATGACCTTTTTAACATTGATTTTGGGTTTTTGGTTGCAGCTTTTTGGTTGTTTGCACGATATTAACAAAGTCCTTTCGCTAGGTTCATTCAGCTTGGTATTCAGTTTATTTTATATATTTGCTATTCAATATGAAACATGAAGTCATCAATTTTCTCATTTCTTATACTAGTTATTCTTATAAGTAGCTGTAAGTCAGATGATTATAAGGAGAGTGAAGCGAAGGTCGTACAAGTTTTACCTGCTAATCCTGCTGAGTTGCTTTGGTCTACAAACCACCAACAAATCCTTCAAGCGATTCCTGAATTAAATAGATGGAAGAAAAACCTAAAGGAGGTGCTTGCGCAAAAGGAACCTATTTATTTACTTGAAAAATCGGATTTAATCAATCCTAAGCTTTTTTTTGCGCAAGCAATGGCTGTATCCAATCCAAGCTTTATTTCACAAACTCATTTAAAAACGGGTGCCCCTGTTTTAAGCATGGTAACCGACATTCGACTGGCTGAATCGAGAGAATTGAGACTTGAAAAATTATCTGCTCCATTAGTGGTGGTTGAAATGTATAATTATTATTTTAATACCGTTTATAAAGCTTTCATTGATGAAGCTAAAAAGGAGGTGGTCAGAATTGGGCGGTATCCTGGGACACATCCGACCTTACGGAAAGAATTAAAAACTTTAGCCCCTAAAATTGCTTTAGCTTATCCTATTATTTTGGATCAGTTGGGGGTGGAGAATCAAGGGGATCTAGAAGGCGCTACGATTGATATTAGAGATTCAAAATGCGAACGTTCTCGTCATCTTTGTTCAGCGGTTTTAGTAACAAAAAAAGGTTCGGACAAAACATTGTGGGTCTTGGTTGATTTGACAACATTGGAAGCAATTGGCTATCAATGGTTACCGATTTTTGACCCCAAACGACCCGTAATTAGCACAGAGCGTAGTTTGCAAAATAAAGTAGTAATGGACACGTATTGTGGAGATACTCTTTCTGTCAATCTTGGTAAATGGCACATTAATTATACTTTAACTCAATCAGATGGTGTTGAAATATTTGATGTTAGTTTTAATAATGCTAAAGTGTTGAATTCCGCTAAAATTGTGGATTGGCACGTTAGCTACCCCGATAAAAAGAACTTTGGATATTCGGATGCAATGGGTTGCCCCCAATTTAGTTCGGCGGCCGTTGTTGCTTTTGGAGGCCCTGATACTCAGCGAATTATAAAGAATGGGAATCCAGTAGGGTATTCTTTAGTCCAGGATTTTAGAAGCCCTGTTTGGCCGAAAGGCTGTAATTATAGATACCAAAATCTATTTGAATTTTATGACGATGGACGCTTTAGAATTGCGGGTGTGAATTTAGGGCTAGGCTGTAGTACCAATGGTTGGTATCGTCCTGTGTTCAGAATAGATTTGGAAGAGGGGGATGGGCAAATTGTCAGTCAGTGGAATGAAACAAGATGGGTAGAATGGACAAAAGAAAATTGGCACCTACAAAAAAAAGCAACTTCTTTTTCATCGAAGGGGTATTTGTTTAAATTTCAAAATAAGAATGGTCATGGGTTTTACTTAGAGCCCAATCAAGGGCAATTTCAAGATGGAAGTCATGGTGACAATGCTTTTACTTATATCAGTGTGAACCATCGAGATAAAGATGAAGGGGAGTCAGATATGAGCACTTTTGGAGATTGTTGTAATACAGATTTTCGGCAAGGACCAGAGGTTTATATTTCTCCTGCCGAACCCTTAACGGGTGCATCCATTATCTGGTATGTGCCTCAAATGAAAAATAATGCTAAAAAAGGTAACCAGTATTGTTGGGTAGAATCTTATGTGAAAGATGGATATGAGGGGTTTAGAACTTACCCAGGAATTGTAGGGCCGATGTTTGTGCCGATAAAAAAATGATATGGAGAAAAATAATACAAAGCATTTTATTTGGCTATTGCCACTGCTATTATTGACAGCGTTGTTTTTATGGAAAAGTAAACTGTTTTCATTCGGTAGTAATAAAGAAACGAAAACACCCATAGAAAAGAAGTATGATTATCCTGTGGGGCGTGTAGATGCATGTGCTAAAAACCCAACTTTTCCTCTCGGTGAGGGGCTAAATCCTCCGTATTTTATTGACTTACGACAAATTGAAACACCTGGGTTTAGAATACTTGAAGCAAAAAAGAATGGGAAAATGCTCAAGAGAGAGGAGTGGGGACGTGCGGGTATCTTAGGACCCTACACACTCGATGTGAATGGGGCTATTTATACGGCGCCGATTCCTTTTGTGAGCTTAAAAGAGCGCCCTCCTTCTTTTTATAACCAATTGTTTAAAGTAGATCCGGAAGATGGTGAAATGCGCCTTTTTTTGCGTGTGCCTAATGCGCTTGTACCTACAGAACAAAACCCGTATGGTATTGTAGGCTTAGCATATGATTGCTCTAATCATAGCCTTTATATTTCTTCTCTAGGGGGCGCCAATGCTAATAATGAAGTAGGTAGGATTTTTCATGTGGACTTGAAATCGAAGAAAATACTTCATCAATATGATGGATTTGATGCTTTAGGGATAGGACTGTTTACCATGAAATCGGGCAAAAAATTGTACTTGGGTAGTGCGCGTACACCAGAGGTTTTTTCTATTCAATTAAACCAAGCAGGTGGTTTTGTTGGGCGTCCTGAATTTGAATTTTCTTTAGCAGCGTTAGAAGGTGGAAGCTCAGATAAGGCGCATCGAATTCGATTTATGAATGGTAATCGACTCAAAGTCAAAGGGATAGAGTTTAGTTACTCATTGATGGCCGCTAGTGATCCGCAAAGAAATATTTACATGTTTAGTTATGATGAGACGACAGATAGCTGGAAATTTGATGAAGTACATCCACAATGATTGGCTGATGAAAGAATACCTATTTTTAATATTACTTTTCATGAGCTGTCAAGAACAACAGGTAACGGTTGATACTTGCAGCGATGCTGTTGATGAAGTATTATTTGCGCAAGCATCGACTTACCTTTTCCCTTTACCGAAGAACGCTTTTGATGAAAGGCATCCTTTTGATGAAAATGTCGTGCAATTAGGTAAGGAGTTGTACTTCGAAAAAAATCTTTCTTTAAGTAAGGATGTAAGCTGCAATACTTGCCATCCATTAGATATGTATGGCGCCAATGATACACCTTTGTCGAATGGTGTTTTTAATCAATTTGGAGATAGAAATGCTCCGAGTGTCTATAATGCGGCTTTGCATGTTAGCCAATTTTGGGATGGACGGGCAAAGAATGTAGAAGAGCAAATAGATGGCCCTCTTTTTAATCCCAAAGAAATGGGTATGAGATCTAAAAAGGAAGTGGTTGATCGTATTAGTCAAATTCCAAAATATGAAATTCTTTTTGCGCAAGCGTATCAGTCCCGTGAGATAAATTATGAAAAAATGGTAACGGCGATCGGTGCTTTTGAACGAACGCTATTGACACCTAGTAGATTAGATGTGTATTTGAATGGTGATTATTTAGCATTGAATACGCAAGAAAAAAGAGGGCTACAAACGATGCTTGATGTAGGCTGTATTCCCTGCCATAGTGGATCTACTATGGGTGGTGCATTATATCAAAAATTCGGTATTTTTGAAGACTATAGTGTTTTCTTGGAAACTAAGAAGGATGATTTGGGTAGATTTCAGATAAGTCAGAATGACGCAGATATGGATGTATTCAAAGTTCCTTCATTGCGTAATGTGACCAAGACCGCACCGTATTTTCACGATGGTTCCGTCAGTAATTTGGAAGATGCGATTCAAATTATGGCAAAATTGCAATTAGGACAGATCCTAGAAGATCAAGAAGTACAAGACATCATGGCTTTCTTAGCCGTGTCATCGGATTGGCTGTGATTTCTTTACACCTCTACGATTCCCTTCTATGTGATGTCGCTTCTGCTTCTGACTTCGAGCCTTATTTGACCAATTACTCTTTTATTCGACTAAATGCTAAATGTAGTTTTTTTATTGAGATGTAATACTTAACTTTACGATAGAATATCACTCCATGCGCTATATTGTATCTTTATTGTTTTTGTTATTTTATATTAGCCTTCAAGCGACTACTATAGATACCATTTTTTGGCGTGGCGATGAGCAAGGGGAAGCAGTAAATATTAGTGAACAAGTAGGTCTATTTGTTGATTCGAGCGGTATTAACATTAAAGCCATTCAGGAATCCAGCTTTAAACCTAGCCATTCCGTATTCCATGAAATTGCACCAACCAATCTAATAGGAAAAACGTTCTTTTTTGCAATGCAAATAAAGAATGAGACTGAGGATTCTTTGTACTTGATGTTGAAAGTACCCTTTGCGGAGGAAGTACTGCTATACATTAATGGAAGCAAGAAGTACGCAGGAAGTTTTTCTGCTGCAGATCAGCGAGATGAACGTTTTATTTATAATGCTTTTAATCTTAGCATTAGTCCTGGAGAAGTACTTGTGTTAAAAGGGAAATTGAATTATACAGCCTTTCGACGAAAAGGCTTTTCAAACCAATTTTACTTGCAAGATGCTGTGTATGCTAGAAATGATTATC
>CAYRVZ010000030.1:0-5217 GCA_964427815.1 uncultured Saprospiraceae bacterium
TATTACGAGTCTCAGGTGGACCAAGTATTATAGGTGAAGATCTTTCTAACGAAGAAATAACAACTAGCATAAAAGAAGCAATTCGATTAAATGCTAGTGCAGTTGCAATGTCAATTTAATCTGCAAATATTTATGTTTAAAGTAATTACATATTGCGATTTATTCCGTCTTGTTTCTCTACCCTATTATGGTTATCTTTGGGATATATTTCCCAATTCTTTTCGCTTAAAAAATCAAGCATGTTAAAAAAATATGCCTTCATAATCCTTTGCGTATTCAGTTCATTACAGACTTTTGCGCAAGTGAACTATACCGCAAACGACCAAGTAACACCCTACGAAGGAACCTTCAGACCAGGTATCAATTTTGGTGATTATCCCAATTATTCCGATGAAGAACTAGCTGAAATGGCTGCTGGCAATCTTGCAAAAAACATCAAGGGAGTAGGTGTAAAAGCTGCTAGACCAGGGCTTTTTGAGTCTTTTACTTCAATCTATGGAATTGATTCGCGTGTAAATACCTACCAGTATTATGAGGAGTTGGGGATGAAAGAAAACACGGTCATTGTGGGCTTCCCTTCGGATGCCAGCACCGATCCGACTTACTATTGCTCCAATGTACAATCAACTTTATTTAAAGATATGTATTTGGATATTTGGGATGATGGTGCGAATGGCACACCTGTCAATGACGATAATATCTATGCGAAATATGTGTACGAATTAGTTACTACTTATAAAGATTATGTTCGATTTTGGGAAATTTGGAACGAGCCTGGTTTTGATTATACAGGCGCATTAGGGCCCTTACCCCCAGGAGCGGCGGGCAATTGGTGGGATAACAATCCTGATCCCTGTGACTACAAATTGCGTGCGCCGATAATGCATTATGTGCGGATGCTACGCATCAGTTATGAGGTCATCAAAACAGTAGATCCTGAAGCCTATGTTGTTGTTTCTGGCACCGGATATCCTAGTTTTTTAGATGCTATTTTAAGAAATACGGATAATCCAGATGATGGTAGCCCGACGGCGGATTTTCCATTAGGTGGAGGTGCTTACTTCGACGTGATGGGGTATCATTTTTATCCCCACTTTGATGGAAGTTTACGAAGTTGGGATGATGTCACACAATCTTGGCAGTACAATCGTCATTCAGATGCTGCAGCTGATGGACTGAAAGCCGCTAAAGATACTATGCAAGTTGTCCTTAGCTCATATGGCTATGATGGAATAAACCACCCTGCCAAAAATTGGATTATTACTGAAAGCAATCTTCCGAGAAAAGCTTTTAAAGATTTCATTGGCTCCAATGAAGCGCAAAAGAATTTTATCACTAAGTCTTATGTGGCTTGCGTCAAAAATGATATTGCTCAAATGCATTATTATAAAATATCCGAAGATACGGACTATGACGGCGCTTATTACGAGTTTAACACGATGGGGCTTTATGAAAAATTAAATAATCAAAAACCCGAATTTCAAATTGCCACTGATGAAGGTATTGCATTGGGCACGGCTACGGCATTGCTTTTCGGTAAGACTTTTGACGAAAATAGACTCGCGCAACTGAATTTGCCTCAAGGGGTTAAAGGTGCTGCATTTAAAGATGAAGATGGGAACTATACGTATGTACTTTGGGCCGAAACGACAATAGATCAGTCTGAAGCAGCTTCCGCAAATTTTTCTTTTCCTTCGAGTTTTGGTTTCTCTGACATCTTATTGTTTGATTGGGATTACAGCAAAACGAATACCGTCATCACAAGCTCTTCTAGTAATATCCCCTTGTCAGCAACACCAATTTTCTTTGCAGAAAGAATTTTTAATACTTCAATAAACACGCATTGTGTTGGCAATAATTTTCAATTACTTCCAATCCCTCTAGCGGGATCGGATCATTACGAATGGACAATAGAAGGCGCAAGCCCATCAGTCTCAACAATGGAAAAACCCATCACTCAATTTACTACACCAGGAGAACATACAATCACTTGTACTATTTTTAATAGTTCGGGTAGCCAAATCGCCAAACAAACTAGAACTGTTTTTGTAGAAGCAACGCCCACGCCTTATTTTGAACTTGTGCAAACAGGGCCCATATTGAAATTTGATTCTATTGCTGGAATTGGTATGGCGCAAAGCTGGCAATGGAATTTTGGAGATGGAACGACTAGTTCTTTAGCTAACCCAAAGCATGTTTACTATACAAGTGGAAACTACACGGTCAGTTTGCTCATAGCCACTCATTGTGGAGTAGCAACTTACGACCAAAACATCCAAGTCAACGTACCAGATAATGCAAATTTAACAGAGACAGCTAATGATGTAGTCATTCATCAAGATGGCGTCTTTCGCCCAGGAGCCAATCTAAAAACCTTTCCGAATTGGACAGATAGCCAACTAGCTGATATAGCCGCTGGCAACATTAGTAAAAACATAAAAGGAGCGGGTGTAAAATCTTTCCGAACGATTTTGGGTGAAAATTTTCTAGATTTCTGGGGGTATGACATTCGCCTAGATGCCTTTCAACATTATAACAATCTAGACATTCAAGATAACACGATTACGCTGACCACGCCCACTTTTGCATCCTTAGATCCCAATCAGTATTGCCCAAATAAACAATCTGCTATTTTTGCAAATTTATATTTAGACATTTGGGATGATGGCAATGGCACCCCAATAAACGAGGACAATTATTTTGCAAACTATGTGTATAAGACAGTACTCGTTTATGGGGATTACGTTAAATACTGGGAGGTTTTTAATAGTCCCGATTATGATGAAAGCGGCGAAAAAGGATGGTTGCCTTCTGGGCAATTAGGCAACTGGTGGGATGAAAATCCAGACCCTTGTGACATAGCTTTAGGCGCTCCTATTTTTTATTATAACAGAATGATGCGCATTGCATATGAGGTCATAAAAAAATACGACCAGGACGCTTATGTGACGATTCCAGGGCTAGCTTTCCCCAGTTTTTTAGATGCCGTATTGAGAAACACAGACAACCCTTTAGACGGAAGCGTTGCTGTTGGATATGAATTAAAAGGCGGAGCTTATTTTGATGCTATTGGGATTAAGTCTTTTCCACATTTTGACGGAAGTACTTCGCACTACGATGGAGCAATAGGTGGATTTGCCTATGAGCGTCATTCAGATGCAGCTGTAAAAGGCATTGTGACAACGAAAGAAAAATTTGAAGATGTCTTTGCTAATCATGGATATGGTTCGACTTTTCCGACCAAGGAATGGATCGTCAGCGAAGCCAATTTACCCAGACTTCCTTTTGAGGAGTATATTGGTTCTGACGTTGCGCAATCCAATTGGATTATTAAAGCTTATGTGACTTGTATTAAAAATGACATACGCAAATTGGGTATTTTTTCTATCTCAGAAAGAAGTGCGACTCCTGCTAATTCTATTGATGCAATGGGTTTGTACAAAAATTTAGAGACAATCACCCCCTATAATCAAGTTGCGACCAATGAAGCCATCGCCTATAAAACAACCACTGATATATTATTTGGTACTGTTTATTCTCCCTCGTTAACTGCACAACTCAATCTGCCAGCCTCATTGGATGGCGGCGTATTTGTAGATGGAGAAGGTCAAAACATATTGGTTCTTTGGGCAAAAACAGTTACAGATAATGAGGAATTTATCACCGAAGACTATACGATTCCTAGTAGTCTTTTTCCTGGAACGATGGTTGAAATTCCTTGGCATTACTCCAACACAGGATCAAGTACTACTATTTCAGATCCATTGGTACAACTTTTAGGGAGTCCCAAATTTTTTGCGAGTGATCTCAATTTTCTCACCACACCTTTGGCACACTTTGAAGCAGACAACACTACTGGCTGCTTAGGAGTTTCTTTTAATTTAAACAACCAATCTACCGCCAATTCGACTACGTTTGAATGGTCTTTTCCGCAAGGCACTCCGAGTACTTCTACGTTAGAGAATCCAAGCGTAACTTACAGTGAGGCTGGCACTTACACGGCATCTTTGACGGTCACTAATAGCGCAGGAAGCCATACAGCCACCTTTGTGGATTATTTAGAGGTATTACCAAAACCATCTGCTGACTTTAGTTTTATCGTTACGGGTAGTGATGTAAGTTTTACCAATCTATCTCAAGATGCGACGATTTACGACTGGACTTTTGGTGATGGTACGGGAACCTATCATCCTGTCCATCCCAATTATCATTTTAATTCTAACGGCATTTATGAAATCATGCTCATCGCCAAAAATGGCTGCGAACCCGATACTATTATTAAAAATATAGAAATCGCAGCAGCACCCAAAGCGGCCTTTACTCCCTTTTACCAAAATTGTACATCCCCTTACTCTATTCATTTCATTGATTTAAGTTTTAACAATCCGACATCATGGCAATGGACATTTGAAGGAGGTAATCCAACCTCTTCCACAGAAGCGAGTCCTTGGGTCACGTATGAAGAACCTGGCACCTACTCCGTTACTTTTGTAGCTATCAATGAAAATGGAAATGACACCATTACGCAGGAAATTTTAGTGAATGGTACTATCAATGAATATTATAACCAAACATTATGTGCAGGAGAACAACTAATCGTTCATGGACAAATTTTTGATGAAGACAAGCCTACAGGACAGATTTTAATAGCGAGTACATCTGGCTGTGATACGACTGTTAGTGTTAACCTAAGTTTTGCACCCATTTTTGAAATCGACATTACAGATTCCATACAGATGGGAGAGTCTGTAGTCATTGGAAGCTCCATTTATACAGCGTCAGGCACCTATACAGATGTACTCACTTCATCCATGGGCTGTGATAGTATTGTGCATCTTACGCTAGTAGTCCTAGGAGATCCAGACGGATTGACAGAGGCAATTGTAACAGAATTGGGTTACTATCCGAATCCTGTCCAAGATGACTTAATGCTTACTTTCTCGCTTGCGCAAAATGCGACCATAGAGGTTAGTGTTTTAGACCTTCTAGGGCGCGAAGCCAAAGCCGTTCCCATCTCTAAAAATCTTTCTGCTGGACAACATACTATACCGGTGGATGTGCGGGCATTGAGTAGAGGCGTTTACTTTTTACGCGTGTGGGATGGGGTTCAGGTTCGGGCGTTGCGGTTTATTAAGTAGGCATGAGCGTTTTTTTAGCTTCCCAATAGTTTAGACTTTGAAGCTGAATCCAAAGAAAAAGAATCAGCTAAATTTAATC
>CAYRVZ010000030.1:5317-17483 GCA_964427815.1 uncultured Saprospiraceae bacterium
GTAAAAAAAGACTAAACCTCCGATGGGCTTTTGAGTCTAAAACAAAAAAGCTAATCTTTGAATAGTTTAGACTTTGAAGCTGAATCCAAAGAAAAAGAATCAGCTAAATTTAATCAACCCTAAAGGATTCAGACTCAAAAGCTAATCTTTGCTAACAGTTTTCTTTTAGCTTCAAAGTCCCAAAAATTAGGTAAAAAAAGACTAAACCTCCGATGGGCTTTTGAGTCTAAAACAAAAAAGCTAATTATTGGCTAGCAGCCTGCAACAACATGGCACAAAGGATAGCTCCATAAGTACCGACCGCATAACCCAAGACTGCCATCAAAACCCCTACCGGAGCCAAAGCTGGACTAAAAGCTGAAGCAACAATCGGAGCAGAAGCCGCTCCCCCTATATTCGCCTGACTACCGACAGCAACAAAGAAGAAAGGCGCTTTTATTAATTTAGCCATCAACAACAAGATAATTACATGTACCGCCATCCAAATCAAACCAATGGCAAACAAACCCAGATTATTAAATATTTCGGAGATATTCATTTTCATTCCGATGGTTGCCACTAGGATATAAATGAAGACACTACCCCATCGAGACGCTCCCACCCCTTCTAATTGACGCGCCTTCGTAAAAGAAGCAATCAATCCTAAAGTAGTCACGATTACAATCAACCAAAAGAAACCAGACATGATAGAGCTGAATCCATTTTCGACTAATGTACCTGGAGAATATATCTTTTCTCCAACAGTATCCACACCCGTCACAACTTTGGAGGCTTCATTCATTGCACTAAAAAATGGAGCAATCAAATCTGCTCCCCAATGAGCAATCGCCACTCCCCCAAACCCCACAGCTAGTAAAATAAAAACGTCATTGGTAGTCGGTATCTTGGCGACCTTCGCACTATAACTTTCAATTCTATTTTTTAAATCTTTGATGGCTGAGTTGTCGGCTTTAAGCCATCCATCGATTTTGTCCGAAACGCCTGCTCCATAAAGCAAAAAACCCATCCAAATATTCGCAACAATAACATCCACGATAATCATCGTCGCAAATAAATTATCCCCTACTTCAAAAATTTCCTTCATCGCGGTTTGATTGGCTCCTCCCCCAATCCAGCTTCCAGCCACTGTCGATAAGCCTCGCCACAAATCATCTGGAGCGATATTAGGAATCAAGCCAGGGAAAAAATTAACAACCGTAAATAAGGCAATGGGTCCCCCAATGATCACGCCAAAAGTAGCGGTAAAAAACATAATCAAAGCCTTACTCCCTAAATTTATAACTCCTTTAAAGTCAATACTTAAGGTCAATAAAATCAAACTAGCAGGCAATAGATAACGAGACGCCATGTGATATAATTGGGAGTGTAGTTGATGGGCTTTATAGGCGTTCTTGTCAACTCCTGCTTGATTAAATATATTGGTAATCTCCTCGTAAGAAGAACCTAGGGGAATGGTCAGATTATTCGCTTGCGCAAACTCAAAAACAGTTGCTGGATTATACCAATGTGCCGCTATCAGATTTAATGGCCAGTGCAATAATGCTGGCACGAAATAGCACAAAAGCAAGGCAGGCATATACTTATAGAAAGTCTTCCAGCCTTTTGAATCTAAACTAGAAGTATAAAAAATCATCGCTAAGGCTACTAGCAAAATACCTAAAACGACCGCATCGTTAGTTATAAGTGGCTCCATTGGTTTTCTTTTGTGCCTTAAAGGTATATAAAATATGTGAACCCAAGTTATTCAATTGTTTAGCATTAATTCAATAAAGTACAATCCAGCATACTGCATACGACTACCAAACCAAGAAAAATAAGTTCCATCCACCAAGATAACCTTTGCGCTCGGCACTATTTTTTGGAAATAATCAAGATGCTTTTGCTGAAAAGGATATGGCTCTGAAGAAAGCATGATGATATCGGGCACGGAATTTTGAATGTCTAGTTCCGAAATAACTGGGTATCGGCTTTTATTAGCAAAGGCGTTTTGACACCCCGCTTTTAAAATCATTTCATGAATAAAGGTGTCATTGGCTGCGACCATCAATGGATCTTTCCAGATAAAATAAGCTACTTTGGGAGCCCGAACTGGTTTTATGTTTGAAAAATTTAATTCGATCTGTAGTATCATCTTTTCCGAAAGGGCTTGTCGATTCATGATTTGCCCTATACGCCTAATCATCTCCAAGGCATCTTCATATACTCTAATGGTAGAAATCCATACCGGAAATTCTTGAGCTAGTATTTCAATTTCTTCTTTCGTGTTTTCTTCCTTATCGGCAAATATAAAATCTGGCTTCAAATCACGAATTCGATCTATTTTTAATTTTTTTGTACCCCCAATGATTCTTTTGTCTTTTCGAGCCCTTTCGGGAAAAATACAAAATCGAGTAATCCCTACGATTTGGTCATCCAGCCCCAAATCATATAGCAGTTCTGTATGAGATGGCACTAAAGAGATAATTCGAGTAGGCACACTAGGCAAAAAGATGGTTCGAGATAATTGATCTTGGTAATTCATATTTCTACAACAATCTAGCATCAAAACAGTTGACTTAGTATGAAACCGCAATCTCAAAAAATAGATTGGTCCAAATGGCTGCCCATTACCAAGAAGGAACTCCAATATCATGGCTGGAATGATGTAGATGTCGTGCTGTTTACGGGTGATGCTTATGTGGATCATCCAGCCTTTGGCTCTGCTGTGATTGGGCGCATTATACAAAGAGAAGGCTTTCGGGTGGCGATTGTACCACAGCCTAGCTGGAATGATGACTTACGGGATTTCAAGAAGTTTGGCAAACCCAAATACTTTTTTGCAGTAACTTCTGGCAATATGGACTCCATGGTCAATCATTATACCGCCAACAAAAGAAGACGGTCAGATGACTCCTACACACCAGGTGGAGACAAAGGATTT
The DNA here is from genome assembly GCA_964427815.1 of uncultured Saprospiraceae bacterium. Lineage (GTDB taxonomy): Bacteria > Bacteroidota > Bacteroidia > Chitinophagales > Saprospiraceae > HyVt-613. The sequence continues at coordinate 8,238 of CAYRVZ010000030.1, forward strand.
CGCCCCGATTATGCCACGACGGTTTACACCAAAATACTAAAAGAATTGTATCCAGAAGTACCGGTTGTAATCGGCGGGATTGAGGCTTCCCTTCGGCGCGTGACACACTATGACTATTGGTCAAACAAGTTGATGCCCACGATTCTAAAAAGTTCTGGTGCGGATTTATTAATTTATGGTATGGGCGAAATGCCCTTAGTACAGCTTTTAAAATTATTAAAAGAAGGGATTTCTTTTGGTGACATTAAGACCATTCCACAAACAGGCGTTTTGATTCCTAGTACAGAAAAGCTACCTAAAGTTGATTGGGTTGATGTGCAATTAAATTCTCATGAAAACTGCCTAAAAGATAAAATTGTTTTTGCATCGAATTTTAAGACTATAGAAATAGAATCCAATAAAGTTTTTGGGCGTCGAATCTTGCAGCAAGTTGGAGAAGATTGGTTGCTCATCAATCCACCATATCCTCCAATGGAAGAATCTGAAATTGACGCTTCATTTGAGTTGCCTTTCACAAGGTTACCCCATCCCAAATACAACAAGCGTGGTCCCATCGCGGCGTATGAAATGATTAAGTTTTCGGTCAATATGCATAGAGGTTGTTTTGGAGGTTGTAGCTTCTGTACGATTTCGGCACATCAAGGTAAATTTATTGCCTCCCGTTCCGAAAAGTCTATTTTAAAGGAAGTAGATGACATCACGAAGATGCCTGATTTTAAAGGATATATCTCTGATTTGGGCGGTCCTTCTGCCAATATGTACAAGATGAAAGGTATCGATCAATCTATCTGCGATAAGTGCCAAGCCCCTTCCTGCATCTCCCCAGTGGTCTGTTCCAATTTAGATACTTCACATGATGCCATGACTAATATTTACCGAAAGGTAGATGCACACCCGAAGATTAAAAAAGCGACTATCGGAAGTGGTATCCGCTATGATTTATTAGTGAAAGAATTTAATAAAAAAGCGGATAATCGAAGCATCCGAGAATACTTAGATCAATTGGTTAGTAGGCATATTTCAGGGCGCCTAAAAGTAGCCCCCGAACATGGTGCCGATAACACATTGAAGATTATGAGAAAACCTTCGTTTAAGTATTTTTTAAAATTCAAAAAAATCTATGACCGAGCCAATGAAAAAGCGGGTTTAAAGCAACCTTTAATTCCTTATTTTATTTCTAGCCATCCAGGCTGTGGAGAGGAAGACATGGCTGAGCTTGCCGCCAACACCAAAGAGCTGGGTTTTAGGCTAGAGCAAGTTCAAGGATTTACGCCCACACCTATGACGGTTGCAACAGTGATTTATTATTCTGGTGTGCATCCTTACTCCTTACAACCGATGGCTACTGCTAAAACAAAAGAAGAACGAGCCGCACAACATCAGTTCTTCTTTTGGTATAAAAATGAATTCAGAGATAAAATTAAACGTCGTCTAAACAAAATGGGTCGGAAAGATCTAGCAGAAATTTTGCTAGGTAGAAAGCCGAAATCCCAAGAAGGTAAAACAAAAAATGGACGGCAAAATAGTGGAATACGACAAGGGAAGAAAAAACTTAAAAGAAGAACTTAGATTACAATACAACACCCCAACGCATATAAACCTTTTTCCTTATCTTTGACACAAAGAAAAAGAGAGATTATGAGTTGGTTTTCTAATTTATTGAATAAGAAGGTAGCAGGTGCACCAAAATTTGGCACCATGTCTATTCATGAAACTGATTTAGAATTAGCACAGCAGATGCTGGGCAAACCACCTTCTGAAGACGCTATTGCGATACTGGAATCCGCTTTCAAAACCTATTTGAAGGCTGTGGAAGCCTACGCATTTGGGCAAGAACCTTTGGACATCGTGTTAACTATTTTGGAAGAAGGGGCAATCGTTGTGGCGCCCGCTTTTATGCATCGGAATACCGCTCAAGCTTTTGAGCGTAAAGGCTTGAGAATGAAGTGGGTTGATATCGAATTGACGAGTTTTGGACCCAACTTTGAAGAATTAAAAGTAGCTATTGAGGGAGGAGCGGATGCATTATTTTTGCCACACTTTTTAGGTATTCCTTCGAATCAATTAGATGAAATAGTGGCATTATGTGTGACGCATTCCGTTTGGTTAATTGAAGATTGTCGTCATGCGCTAGGTGGATTGTTTGATAATAATCCATTGGGTAGTTTTGGCGATGTGGCTTTATTTAGTTTTAATGCAATGATGCCTATCAATACGATTCAAGGTGGCTTAATTGCCATTAAAGATAATTTGGACTTTGCAGACAAAATAAAAAGTCACCAAGACAATGCAATTGCCAATCCCCTTTCGCAAAAAGAGCTAATAAAATTATTTATTAAGTTTTATGAAGATAGAAAAATACCCGACAAAGGTCTTTTAGATATTAAGAAAGGAAATAGTTATTGGGAAGAAAAATATACCTTTACCGAAAGTAGTACAGCCGTAAAAATACATCCTGCCCAAGCCGTATTAGCGAAGGCTCAATTCGATCAAGCAGAAAGTTTTAGTTACTATCGTCAAAACCATTTGCGCCTGTGGCAAGCAGTAGCAAAAGACCATCACTGGACACTACCAACACCCGTGATGCGATCTGCGCCTGGCTGGTTAAGAGCACCAGTACTCGTTCCGCCTAGTGATACATCTAAAGCAAAATCATTGGAAGAACACCCCGAAATAAGTCATTGGTATCATTCAAAAATGTTACCACAAGGCATTGATTTTACGCTATTTGAGCATGCAAATAGAGCGTCTAAGGAATTGTTTTTGTTTCCGACTGAATTATAAATAATAAAACACCCGCTGGTAAGTTGATGCTTACAGGAAAATAGAAATCATAATGATTCCCAGAAAAACAAGAAAAACAAGTAACAATAAAGAATACACCCAGTTTTTGCGATGAGACTCGAAGAGTTTTTCCATCAAGTCGAGCCAGTCGAGTCGTCCTGTTGAACTTTCGAGCCCCAACATGAGGTATTTATTTTTAGCGATTCTTTTTTGATTGCCATGCTTTTTGAGAATCAGAAAATCTTTACTAAGAAAAGCTAAATCGTAAAGTTCAGACTTTTGTTTTGCCCCCCCCATTTCGATGATCAATGTTCTAGTCCCATCCAGAACCTGCCATTTACCGATACCAATATTTCCATCGATGGATAAGAGCAATGACTGCTCAGGATTATTTTGAAATATAAATAAGACAGCTTCGTGAAAGTCATCCTCATCTCTGAATTCTTTCCATCGCTTATTGAGGTAAAGATTATGTTCACTTAGGTCTTCGCTATTAAGCTTAATATACGGAAGAATGTAATCAATATACGCATCCATATTTTCAAAAACGGGTAATTCGTTTTTGAGATTAGTACCCATGATATTTTCTAGATCGAACTTCACATGGCAAAAGTAAATCTAATTTCTTAAATGAGGATTGTTTTGCTTCAATTTTCCCAAACATTAATACCATTTGATACGGGAATCTTATTCAAATGGCTCATTATTCTAGAAGTCTTGATTCGTATCGTAAAAGTAGTTCCTTTGTCCTTTTCGGTGACAAAGTCAATCTGCCCGCTATGAGATTCAATAATACTCTTACAGATATGTAAGCCAAGTCCAGAGCCCGTATTTTTGGTGGTAAAGTTAGGGGTGAATATTTTTTCAGTCATGTGTTCAGGAATACCTGAGCCATTATCGGTGATTTTAATGATGGCTTGGTTATCGTCAATAGTAAGCCCTATTTTTATTACCCCAGGCTGCTCATCAGGAATGGCTTGAACCGCATTTTTGACCAAGTTACTAAAAACTCGATCCAGCTTTCCTTTATTACCATGCACAAAAATATCTTCTCTGGGCAAATCCAAAAGAATAGTTATGCCTTCTTCACTTTCATGAAGCATCGCAACATCCGTCAAAACTCGATTAATGGATACATTTTCCCGCCCACCCTCGTTGATATTGGCTACATCTCTAAAATCTTCGACGGTGGTTAATAGACGCTTAATTTGGGTCAACACAATTTGAGTGAGTCTATCGGTACGTTGTTCAATCTGATCCAAATCCATTCTTCTATCCCGAACACTTTTTTGGAAATGTTGGATGTGGAGTTGAATAGGTGTTAAAGGATTTTTAATATCATGAGCGACCTGCTTCGCCATATCTCTCCAGACGCTTTCTTTTTCAATTTTAACTTGTAGCTCATGCTGGATTTCTTTGGATCGGAGTCCCTCATTGAAGGCTTCGACTAATCCTTTAAACTCATCTTCCGTATTCCATTCAATCTCTTTATTTTGTTTAACGCGAGCACTGAGCTCTTGGATAGGCTTGGCTATGGTATTCGTACCATATACGATAAAGCTAATGGCCATGACGAATAAAATAAAGTAAGTAATGAGTAGTCGAGTCACAAAATCATTGAGGTCACTCAATCTAGCTTGTTCTTTGGTGTAATAAGGAATACCCAAATAACCAACTAGCTCACCGTAGTGAAGAATGTCAAAATAAGAAGACTTAAAATTAACGTCCCCTAATCGCTCTGGGTTTATCCTTAAAACAGATTTTTTTTGAGACAAATGATAAAAGGTATTAGCATCCATTTCTCTAGGGCTCACGCCTTTGACATAGATTTCATCTTTCGAAGAAAAGACCAATTCACCTTTGGGATTGTAGAAATTAATGACATCCATTTTGTGTGTTTTAGAAAGCGGGATAATTTCGTCTTCTACTGCTTTCTGAAGCGTTTTAATGGAGGTCGTGCCAGATAATTTATTTAAAGTGAATCCAATAGCCGTCCGAATAGTTTTACTTTTTCTGGACAAACGTCCATCATGATATTTTTTATTAGATTCATTAAAATGGGCAGAAGTAACAAAACCAATGGCAATGAATGAAATGTAGATTAAAATCAAAAATCCTGATTGTATTCTTGCATAAAAAGTATTGCCCGGTAGAAGCTTGATATTGAGCCCATTGGGTATCAATTGGAATAACATATCCAATACATTAATCACAACAGCAATAATAGATATTAAAAAGAAAAGCATAGCAAACAAAGAAAACCAATCATAAATTCCTCTTGCTTTCTTTTGGAGAATGACTATATTTCCATTAGGATTGTGATATACAAAATTAGTACTACCATTAGAGATGAAAGATAAGAAAGTTCCTATCTCAGGTTTTTGCTCTAGCTTAAAATACTGATTTTGGATATCCCCTTTATATCTAATACAGGCTCCATGTTGGAAGAGAGCGTACTTATAAACGCCAATATTTCGCATACGAGATTGAGCCTCATAGGAAGAAAATATGGGCGAATTAATGTTGGCATTTCCAGAGGGATGGGCTACGACCTCTAAAACGATTATTGCATTCCTTAAGGATTGGATTCTTCTTTCAGCAAAATATGAGTATGACCCATCATCCGTATTTCGCAAGTGCAGATCTCCTTCATTGACGGTCGTTGCATTCTGAATAATATGACGATACTCCTCCATAGACAATCCCTGATCCATCAAGGCATGATCTTCATATGAAGCATCTGAATCGGTATAGAGATAAAAATTGTAGGTATAATTATTGGAAATATAAGAATTGGCGTCAAAGTATTTTTGCGTAAGCAGATCCACATCCTTAGAATCAAAGAAAAAGGGTTCAGCCTGATAGACTTGTTTCCACTGTTCGTCTGCGGCTATTTGGTCAACCAGGTTTGTTATTAAATTTTCGGCAATTGTATCTCTTTCATCCGAAAGGATTTGAGCATAAGAATACATTTCTTTCATTTCTCTATTTCCTTGAAATAAGGAGAGGGAAACCGAAGCAAAAACGGCAATAAGAGCAAACCATAAATACACGGCATACGGCTCTCTTTTGGGTTTATCCGAAACGTAATAATCCAATCCAAATGGTAATAAAATAGCGGTTCCGTACCAAATGGAAGAATTGTGCTCAGATTTAAGCAAAAACAAAACGACCAAGCACAGCACAAAAGCTATAACAATACTCAAGGCACGTTCGAGTCGATTAAGCTTCACTCTACGAATGAACTTAATCATCCATAGTGCAAATAAAACCAATGCCGCCAGAGCCAAAAGCATCAAGGTTAAGCCAAGAATACTATTTAATTTTCGCTGAAGGAGGCTTAAAAAACTGATATTAATCTTTGACCAAACAATAATCTGCTTGTAAATCTCTAACACGACGACAATCCCAGTCATTAAAGAAATATTCAGCGCGATACTGACTGCAAAATTTTTCCATTTACTTAAATAAATATCCTCTTTGAATACATAGGCTTTGTTCAAATAGACCATCAACCACACAAAAGAAATGGCATAAAAGAAAACTTCAAACAAAGAAGCACCCAAGACTTGGATTTTTAGCGCCTCCGCTATCGCACCCAATCCGCCTAGTTTGTTAGCGGGATCAATAAACCTGATGACCAATGAAACCAAAGTCAACATTCCAACTAAAAAGAAAGTCCCATGTGCTGACTTCCGACTGAGTATATTCGCTATTTGGTTGGAAAGAAATAAGAAAACCAAAAAGGCTAAGCCAAAAATTAAAATTATTTTTTTCTGAGTTGGGGTATCTTTGAATGAGGCGTTAGCGGATAAAAAAACATTTCCACCCGCAGGACCTGCTAGTACATGAGGACCCCTTTCATTTGTTATTCCAATACTGATAGGAATGGTCTTATCCGCATTGAATGTATTTGAACCTGATAGCTTGGCTAATTGATAGTCATACTTTATAGGAATAAGACCAATGCCGTATCTTGTATGTCCATTTACTTCAGGAAAATTTTTCTTAACAATATAGGTATAGGCATTGCTCGTTTTAAAGAAAAAACCACCCTCAGCAGTATCCTGCACACTTTTCGCTAATTCCTCGGTGAGAAATAACTTATTATTATACCAATGTGCCAACGAATCATGCTCATAGGCTAGAATGGTGTAGGCTTTGGGATATAATCTTTCCTGCCTTTTGCTCTTCTTGGGTTCGGGTGAATATGAATCCAGTACAAAATCAGGATCCGAAAGCTCCTGAATGACTTCAGCATAATCTTTATCTAATTGACTTTTAATCTTCTCAGCATACTGCGCTAGGACACGATCTGTCGTTTGGCTATTGTAGAGGAAAAATCCAGTACCAAGCAAAGTAAAAAAAAGGACAAGAAGAATATAAAAGGATTTTTTCATGTCGTTAATCAACAGTATTTTCTTGTGGGTGCCATTATATGCTAAAATATCATATCCTTAATTTGCAAATATAACCAAAACAAATTACAAAATCAATAATATGTATTGGTTTTATGCCTCATTAGGAGTCAAGTTACACTTTGCATACTCCTTTGCCCATGATATGTTACGGAATTTAACTATTATCATTCTTTTTGTTGAAAATCAATAACTTAGAAGAGTACGTCCTTGGGCAATCTTTCGATAAAACTATTTTTTGACCGACACTTATTTTTGCGAACAAAGCAGGTCTTTTGCTTGTTCTTTATATGACTGCAAGTGGTTCTATCGCGTTTTGGGCAACCAAAACGAGGAAAGTCTGGACAACGTAGCGTGCCACACCATCTAACGGATGGGATTTTTTCGGAAATACAGCTAGTGCCACAGAAATATACCGCCTGCTAGCAGGTAAGGGTGAAATCGTGCGGTAAGAGCGCACGCCATGACCTAGTAATAGGCTTTGGAGGTAAACCTTGTGGGTTGAAATGCCATGTAAATCTTGGGAATCTTCGGATTATTGGGTTACGCGCCCAGTTTGTACGCAAGTCAAGAAGGGTAGGCAGATAGAGCTTATTGGTGACGATAAGCCTAGATAAATGATAGAAATGTTGTTTGACAACATACAGAATCCGGCTTATACACTTGCAGTCATTTTTCAATAGTAATCCAGATTGCCAAACTTCCAAAAGTTTGGCACTTTGAAAAAAGATCTCAACTAGCGAATCATCTCAACAAGAACTAGATTATGCTGACCTTTTTTGTGGCACAAGCATTATTTTAACTACCTTAGCCACATGGGGAAAACCAATAACATTCACCAGTATTTTTATTATACCGTAATCGTCCTTATTGGGCTATTATTCTTTCCCCGCTTAGCCGATTTTGGTCTATTTATGGATGGGTCTATTTATGGCACGGTGGCACATAACATGGCTATTGGTGATGGTTCGTTCTGGCAACCTATGTTTCATAATTATTACGCTTTGGTAGGGGTAAATTCAGCTATTTTTTATGAACATCCACCCTTAATGTTTTGGATACAGTCCTGGTTTTTCAAATTATTTGGAGACGGTTTTTATGTGGAAAATTTTTATGGCGTAATAATTTTATTATTACATATCCTCACCATCACTTTTTTCTTTAAGGACATAACAAAAAGTAAATACTCAATATTTGCCGTGTGGCCTGTACTATTACTATGGTATTTTGTACCGACTATACTATGGAGTACTTCGCAAAACATGCTTGACAACACCCTATCACTTTGGACGTTGCTTTCCGTTTGGGCTTCCTATCGAGCCGTGCGGAAGGATCATTTCTTATGGGCTATTTTGGCTGGGGTATTAATGGGTCTAGCCGTGTTGACTAAAGGACCTTTGGGTTTTTTTCCACTGACGGCTATCGCTTTGCTTTGGTTAGCTAATTTTTGGACTAAACCAACTGGCAGCTATTCCTTCTATCGTGCTTTCTACAAATCAATCGCGGTTGTCGCTGGGTTTGGAATTGTAGTAGTGAATATTATGACCAACCCCAAAGGCAAAGTATTTATGCTACATTATATCAAACAACAAGTTATTCCGTCCGTCACAGGGCAAAAAGAAATAGAAAGTACATTAACAGGGCATTTATCCATTCTTAAGAATATGCTTATAGAGTTCTCTCCTATTTATGGCGTAGCTATTTTACTGTGGATATTGTTTCACTTTTTCCGAAAGGAACATTATACTATTAAAAATAAAACCATTGCGCTCTGGCTGATATTTGTAGGACTAAGTGCCACCATGCCAATAGCCCTTAGTGCCAAAAGTCATTCTTTTTATTTAATCAGTAGTGTACCTTATTTTGCGATGGCTGTAGGCATTTATTGGATCGATAGTATCCTTTCGCTTACGCAAAAAGTAATCTTGGCACGCAAAAATAAGAGGACATGGCGTGTATTTTTGACTAGCATTGTGCTATTTACAATTGTTTCTACCTCCGTCCAATGGGGCAAGTATCACCGAGATGGATCCATGCTCAAAGA
>CAYRVZ010000031.1:0-17469 GCA_964427815.1 uncultured Saprospiraceae bacterium
GTAGGTTCGCTTTTTGCGCAAGCGGATAAGCAGGAGGTCTGCACGCACTTTGAAGATGTCCAAGAATTGCAAAATTGGCTTCTTCAAAATGGCATAGAAGATACCGTGTTTTTCGTAAAAGGATCAAGAAGTAATCGGCTCGAAAAAGCTTTTTTATCCGATACGACTAAGACCACTTAATAGGCGATTGGGTAGTTGGTCGTTGGTGGCCATTAAATAATCATTGTGTGTACAGGGGAGCAAGGCATGTCTAGTGGGCTGATCTTTTTTTGTGATGGGAATTTCCATCCACCATCTGCCCGTTTTGATACTTTTCCAAAAGGCGATTTGTACATCATCTTTCTTAAAGAAGACGATGTACTTTTTAAGGCCCTTTTTAGTAAGTGGGAACTCTTGCTGTCGGTTAGCAAACCCATCTAAAAAATACCAAATAATTAACGCAGACATTTTGGCTCCGATGGACTGATTGTCGATTGATTCTTCATACCCAAAGAGCCCAAATGCACTTAGCTTATCGCTCATTCCTGCAAACCTAGACATTGCGCAAGCTTCTTGTGCCGTAAGGCCTGTAGGAAAAGGTTCTTTTTGGCTGGGAAAGTCCGCATGTTTAATAGCCGAAAGGTTAAAGGAAAATAGGTCGGCATCTCGGATAATGGGCTCTGTTTCAGAAAGGTCAGCATTTATTTTACCCAAAGAAATAGTGTCAAAGTCATTGTCTTTAAGCACCTCGAAGAGATAGGGGTGTGTCAAGTGTGTTTGGGTGCCCAAAATGCTTAGGTGAAATAAATTTTGGTGAGGAGGATTGAGCAATGGATTTAAATAGGCTTTTTCATCGCTCTTTTTTGCTGTAAAGCGAATGGACCTGTCCACAATGGCGAGATTGACCATTTTTTCATTCAGTTGGAAGGCATGGTAGAGGGAGAAGATAAAGCCTTCATCTCCTCCAAAAAGTATCGGGAGGATATTACTTTTTAGTAAAAAACCCATAATTTGGATAGCAAAAGCTGGCTTTTCATTTTTGAGGTTGCCCAAATCAACGATTTTTAGGGGGATCTCAGTCAAATTATAGATTTCTGAACGAATTTTATCCGCTTTCTCGGTATTGACCCCTATCAAGGCGATTTGGGCTTCCGCTAATGAAGAACCATCATCATGATAGGAAGCAATAATTTTTGCGAGATTTTTATCTTCATGATATCTGGAAAAGGAAGTATTGGGAGCATCGAGCCAATTTAAAAGCATCTTTTTTTTTTTTGTGCAAAAGTACCAAAAAATGCAATCATCTGGTATTTTAGTCATAATGAATATGTTTAACGTTGATTTTGTTGACTTAACGTGATTTTAGGCCTCTTTTTTTGAGGTGTGATATACTTATCTACTAATAGCAACGAGTATTTTTAGAAAAAAAAGATAACAAATTTTTGAATTACAGCGAAAAGTTTAATACTTTTGCTTATTGAAATTGGAGTTTCACTCATTTTAACTAAACATAATAATCATGAAAAGATTTTTAACTAGAACTTTTGTTCTTCTAATGGCAATGAGTTTCTCATTGCTTTCCACTGCCCAGATGACCCCAAAAGATATGATTGAGGTTGGGGTGAATGGTGGACTAATGTTTGTAGCAGGTGATGTCGCTGCTAATACAGGGCTTGGCGGCGCAGGATATGGATTTGGTATTCATGCTAGAAAGGCACTTGACCATATTTTTTCTATCCGAGTTGATGCTGAGCTTGGACAAGCTTCAGGTGAACAAAAAAGTGTAATCAACAGTGTATTTAAGTCTTATGAGACAAAATGGTTAGCTGGTACAGTGAATGGTATCATTACTATCAATAACATGCGTTTTGATAAGCCACATAGAAAGGTGAACCTTTATTTGGTTCTAGGTGCAGGTTTTAATAAGTTCTCTACCACTACCGCTCCTGATGATACCCCTGCCGCTAAAGCTTACTCAAAAAACATTGCAGATAGAACAGGAAAATTATTAGCACATGCGAATGCAGGAGCAGGTATTGCTTTTCGTATTTCCCCTAAGTTTAACATAGGCATCGAGCATGATGTGAAGATGGCAATGGGTGGAACGATTGATTTAATGGATGGTCGTGAAAACTTTAATCCTGGTGGAACGGATGTTGATAGAACACCTTACCGTGATTTGATGAACTATACCCATGTTCGTTTGAACTTTAATCTTGGTGACAAAGACAAGAAGATTGAGCCGCTATACTGGGTTAATCCTTTGACTCCTGTTATCAATGATATTGCAGAATTAAAAGCTCGTCCAGTGTTGGATATGGCTGATGATGATAACGATGGTGTATTCAACTCTTTTGATAAAGAAGACGATACTCATGAAGGAGCACCAGTAAATGCTTCTGGTATTGCTTTAGATAGTGATGCGGATGGTATCAAGGATTACATGGACAAAGAGCCGTTCTCTCCTCCAGGGTTTAAAATTAATGGTGAAGGTATTGCAATGATTCCACCAGAGCCTAAGGTTACTGAAGATGATGTCAATAAAATTGTAGCAGCTAAATTAGCCGATTTTAAGACTACTTTTAAAGGAAATCAGGGTACTTTGACTGACTGGTTCTTACCGATGATTCACTATAACTTTAACCGTTATGACATCCGTAAGGAAGAATATGGTAAGCTTTACCAAGTAGCGACTGTTTTAAAGAACAATCCTGATATCAAAATAGCGGTTGTTGGACATACTGATAAGACAGCTAAAGATAGCTATAACAACGTGCTTTCGTACAACCGTGCAATGGCTGCTATTCAGCACTTAGTGAATGTGCATGGAATTGATAGAAGCAGATTAATCTTGAACTACGGTGGGGAAGGTACTACTTTATTCCCAACTGATGGACGTAGCTTTATGAACAGACGTGTAGAGTTCAAAGTGGCTACTGTTGAAACTGAAATGGGTCGTCCTGACGGACCAAATGCTGGTAAAGGACCTAAGTTTTCTGGGAATACTGGAGGATACTAAAAAAACCTAAATAATTTAGTTTTATAGGGCAAGAGCAGTCGGTATTACCGGCTGCTCTTGTTTTTTGTCCATTTGTTTCTTACTTTTGTGTTCTTTTATTTTAAAAATTTCAAATGGCAAGCCACTCTAAATTATTTGATGATGCTGTTACAGCACTAACGAGCCTTCCAGGTATTGGAAAGAGATCGGCTACCAGATTGGTCTTGCACTTTTTAAATAGACCCAAAGAAGAGGGTATCGACTTTGCTCAGAGCATTCAACAACTAGTGAGGGAAATTAAATATTGTCAGAAATGCCACAGCATTGCGGATGATGATTTATGTCAAGTTTGTAGTTCTCATAAACGGAACCCATCTTTTTTGTGTATTGTAGAATCTGTACGTGATGTGATGGCCATAGAGGAGACGGGGCAATTTAATGGGGTCTATCATGTATTAGGGGGGATTATTTCTCCTATAGAAGGTAAAGGGCCAGAGCATTTAAATGTTGATACCTTAAAAGGAAGATTAAAAAATGACGGCATTAAAGAAGTTGTGATGGCTATCAGCCCCACCATGGAAGGAGAAACGACTATTTATTATCTTTCACAAATAATAACTCCATTAGGTATTAAGGTTTCTACTATCTCTAGAGGGGTTTCATTTGGTGGAGAATTGGAATATACAGATGAAGTGACTTTGGGTAGATCCATTTTAGCACGACTTCCTTATGAGGTCAATAAGTAAAATGGACGTATGGATATCTCCATTATTATTGTTAATTATAACGTTAAGTATTTTTTAAAGCAAGCTTTGCTATCTGTAGAGAAGGCGCTAGAAGGTCTAGAAGGGGAAGTTTTTGTAGTAGATAATGATTCTAGCGATGATTCTTGCGAGATGGTCAAAAAACACTTTCCAGCTATCCGATTAATAGAAAATAAAGAAAATGTTGGTTTTGCGAAAGCGAATAATCAAGCAATAGCTAAAGCAAAAGGTAAGTATGTTTTATTGCTGAATCCTGATACTGTTTTGCAAGAGGATACCTTGCGGAAAAGTATTAATTTTATGGAGCAGCACCCAGATTGCGGAGGCTTAGGTATCAAAATGATAGATGGCTCGGGTCAGTTTCTTCCAGAGTCCAAAAGAGGATTTCCTACACCAGCTGCTTCTTTCTTTAAGCTATCGGGTATTTCCTCCTTCTTTCCACAATCTAAGTATTTTAATAGCTACTATTTGGGCCACTTGAGTGAAGAACAAAATCAAGAAGTGGATGTACTTGCAGGCGCATACATGATGATGCCCAAAAAAGTGTTAGAAGAGGTGGGTTATTTGGACGAAACTTATTTCATGTACGGTGAAGACATTGATTTAAGCTATAGAATCCAAAATGCGGGGTATGAAAACTATTACTTAGCGGACTCAAGTATCATTCACTACAAAGGGGAAAGTACTAAACGAAATAGCATTAAGTACGTTCGTATTTTTTTTAAGGCTATGATTATTTTTGCGAAAAAGCACTTTACGGGTAGAAAAGCAACTGCTTTTATATTCTTATTGAATGTCGCGATTTATCTAAAAGCTGGAATCACCTTAGTCAAGAATACCATTAGAAAATTCTTCTTCCCAGCGATAGATTTTTTATCCTTTTATGGGGCGCTGTATCTCGCTAAAAACTTTTGGGCAAATTATAAGTTCCAAGATCCTGCTTATTATGCTGATAGCTTTATGACTTTTAATGCTCCTTTATATGCCGGTATTTGGGTGTTGTCCATTTTTTTTAATGGAGGTTATGATAAACCCTTTAACTTAAGGTGGCTCTTTAGAGGAGTATTGCTCGGTAGTCTGGGTATAGCTGCGGTCTATGGTTTTTTAGATATGGAGTATAGAACCTCTAGAGCGGTTATTTTAATTGGCAGTTTATTGGTTTTGGGCTTTTCTTTTTTAGGGAGATTGGTTATTCATTTTGTTAAATTTAAGCACTTTGCAGTTGGAAAATCTCATCCTAGAAAATTAATTTTTGTGGGTTCTAAGGAGGAGTCCAATAGAGCCCAAAATTTATTATTACGAACGGGTAACGAAAAAAATTATATCGGAACCGTGGCTGCAACGAAGGAGTATGATGACGATGTTTTCCTTTCGGGAATTGCCGATTTAGATAAGATTGTGCGTATTTATAAAATTGAAGAAATTGTCTTTTGCTCCAAAGATATTGCTTCTACCGAAATCATTCACTGGATGGGATTGTTAGGAACTGATGTCTTATATAAAATTATTCCGGAAGACAGTATGAGTATCATTGGTAGTCACTCCAAAAATGCACAAGGGGAGTTATATGTAGAAGAAGTAAAATACAATATAAATAGCAGTACAAATAAAAGAAATAAGCGATTGTTTGATTTTTTATTGGCTTTTTTATTTTTAATACTCAGCCCAATTTTAATTTTGGTACAGTCTAATAAATTCGGATTTCTAGCGAATGCATTTGAGGTGCTATTGGGTAGAAAAACTTGGGTCGGTTATTTTGGTTCACCTAGTAAAGTCGATTATCCAAAATTAAAGAAAAGTATTTTGAAACCCTTAGTTAAAGGAAATCTGACGGAACTGGACAAGCCGACGATGAACCGATTGAATTTCTTATACGCAAAAAACTATTCCACTAACCTAGATATAGAGTTGGTGTTCCAAAATTTTTGTAAGCTAGGCGAATAGGTTTTATTTATTGCTTAATTATTTTTTGACTTTTCCATTCATTATCAATTGTTAGATAATTGACAATGTAAATACCTGAAGGCAGGGTGCTGATATTGATTTTTTGTTGAGACTTAGAACAGTTCTCTTGATGTACTCGCTGCCCCATGATATTGACAATACTTAACATGCCGTTTTTATTCGCATTGACGGTGAATCCATCTTGAATGACTGTTGGGAAGAACGATACGACAGCTTGATTCGGAGTATCAGTTGTACCTGTGATACTTTTACGTATAAAAGTCAATACTTGCTCCATGTTATTCAGGTCAAATGGGGCGCCATGGTCACCTTCTTGAATGGTCAATACCGTAGCATTTGTATTGTTTAACATCTCTGTTTCGATAGGAAGTAAACGACCTACTGCTTCATCCGCTGTACCATACACGTACATTAATTTGGTTAAATCCAAATTCTGTAAGGAATCTACATATCGATTGTACCCAATGCCTGCTTGTAATTTCATTGCGGCCCAATATTCTAGTTCTGCTTTTTCAGCCTCGATTTGGGTCATGATACCATCCACAAAATCGCCAAAAAAACCATTGGCAAAAGCATCTACGATTTCGGTATTCATGTTAAGTCTTCCAGACATAGGTATTGCTTTTAATACATCTTCTGTACCATAGTCGTCAATATATTCCGAAATTAAAAAAGCACCAAATGAGTGCCCGACGATAACCACCTTTTTATCCAATGCCTTATAGTACAAGATAGCCTTTTGTAATAACGCTACAGTTGTATCATTCATAATAATGGCTTCCTCCACCGTTAGAGCTAAATTTTCTAATATTTCTGGAAAAAGGTGCTGGTATTGCTTCATTTCCACCACCGAGAATGTCGAAATATTCTCAAAAAAAGCGAAATCTCCAGGATATAATTCGTCCGATGGCCCTCCATGTAGTCCTATGATTACCGTATCTGCCGAAGGATTACTCTGTGTTACTACATAAGTAGGCACATCGGGTAGGGACGCAAGGTCAATGTTGTTTTGAGCGCTCAAATAGGTAGAGAAGATGAAAATGACGATACATAAAAGTAGCAGGTGTTTCATCTGTAAGAGATTGGGTTTTGAAAACGGATTTATATCTGCAAATATAGACTTAATTTGAAGCAAAAACTTATTCTGAATGTAAGAAATCAGCAAATATAGCTTTAGCTTATAAGTAGCTTTCAGCGGCTTTTTTAAGTTTATTTTTAATTCGGTTGCGCAATCGACTTGGCCCCAACACTTCCATTGACTCACCAAAACCTAAAATTAATCTTTCTAACTCAAAATTAGGCAAAACGGTTATCTGGATGATTATACCTTCTTTTGTTTTGTCTAATATTTCTTGAGAATGATGCAGGGGTTTGGTTAATACGTACGGGGCATTTGTTTTATTGACAAAGATGCGTACCTTTTTAAGTGAAGTACTAGAAAGTGTTACTCCTATTACATGTTCATAATACGTGTGAGGGTTGAATGCGCCATTCTTGATATATTTTTTCGTTGGGTTGGTTTTTACTGATACGATTCTATCTAATGCAAGTGTCATGATTGAAGTAGTATCTTTTTTTTGTCCCACAAGAAACCAGCGATTGTTAAACTCTTTTAAGAGATAGCCAAAAAACAAAAAAGTATTTGAACTCTTTGCCTTAAAGGGTTGGTAGGAAATCTCTAAGGGGATTTTGTTTTTGATTGCTTGGTATAAAGGATCAAGATGTGATAACCCTTTTAGATTTTCGTTTTTTTCAAAATGAATGATAGGGGCTTCTTTAGTTGTTTTCGTATAAATATGATCTTCCAATTTTTGTATCACGCCACTTAGTTCTTGAAAGTGTGAGAAGCCTTCAAACTGTTTTAGGAAAGAGGCCGCCTCTGCCAATTGTGATAAATCATTTTCCGAAAGGGGCATATTAGTAATACTATACTCGGTATCTTCATAACTATAATACTTTTTATCGACGACGATAATAGGTGCATTGTATCCCAATTTGTCGCTACGCATCATCTGTATATCGCCTTGAATGGTCCGTTTGCTCACTCCATATATCCCTTCATATTCATATAATGCTTCTGAGACGGACTCAATGAGATTTTCTAAGGTCCATTTACGAAAACGGTTTTGAAGGCAAAGGTCTATAGTCTTATATCGTATTAGGGCATTTCTATTGGCAGGCATTATTTTTTTTGCAAAAATATGAATTTAAATCCTACTACGCAAATAGATTGCGTACTTAGTGCTCATCTTTGTGCTATCAACGGAACAAAGTGGTTGAATTATTAGTTTTAAAAGTTGAAAGCCAAAAAGCATTGAGCATGAAATTTAATTTATGCTATCAACGGAACAAAGTGGTTGAATTATTAGTTTTAAAAGTGTGAAAGCCAAAAAGCATTGAGCATGAAATTTAATTTGTCCTTAAAAAAAAAGAAAATGACACGGAACTTTGAAAATGCAAACGCATTTAAGATGACTCCTACAATGGAGTTGTACTCGGCTGTTGTCACTTCTTCATTATCGAATAAGTTTTACGAGTCTGAGGAAGAAAGAGTCAATAGAATTGTCTCGTTGCTACAGCGAGTTGATCCTGTTTTTGTGGCAAAGCTTGCGGTTTATACTCGTACTCAAATGCACTTGCGGTCAATGCCTTTAGTCTTAGTAGTTGAATTAATGAAAGTTCATAGTGGCGATAGCTTAGTGAGTAAAACCATTGTAAAAGTCGTTAATCGGGCGGATGAGATTACCGAATTGTTGGCGTACTATCAAATCGCTAATGAGCGAAAGTACAAGAAAAAATTAGGTAAATTATCTAAGCAATTACAAAAAGGATTGGCGGTAGCTTTTAATAAGTTTGATGAATATCAATTTGCAAAGTATAATCGGCATACAGAAGTAAAGTTTAAAGATGCTTTATTTTTAATTCATCCTAAGGCAAAAGATGAAGCGCAGCAAGTTTTATTTGACAAAATTGTCAATGATGAATTGGCTACTCCATATACTTGGGAAGTGGAGATTTCAGCGATTCCGAAAAAGGAAACGATGAAAGTGAAAGCCAAGTGGGAAGAATTGATTGATAGCGAGCGATTGGGTTATATGGCTTTGATGCGCAACTTACGTAATATTTTGAACGCAAGCGTAAGCACCATCCACCTTGAAAAGGTCGGGAATAGAATTGCAGATCCAGTACAGGTTCGTAAGTCTAAACAATTACCTTTCCGTTTTTATGCCGCTTTTCAAGAATTAACCGCATTGGAAGGGGGGCGTAAAAACTATTTGATGCAAGGTTTAGAGAAGGCAGCCATCGTTTCTGCTGAGAATATCAAAGGTTTTGGGTTGGATACCCGTGTGCTTTTAGCAGCAGATGTATCGGGTTCTATGTGTTCTGCTTTATCAACACGTAGTAAGATTCGGGCTTATGATATTGGTTTGTTATTAAGTATGGTGATGCGAGTACGTTCGCAAAATGTAGTCACAGGGATCTTTGGAGATTCTTGGAAGGAAGTGACTTTGCCAGAGACGAACATCTTAGCGAGCGTCCAAAATTTAATGAAATTAGAAGGATCCGTAGGCTATTCGACTAATGGATTTAAAGTCATCGATTCCTTGATAAGGAAGAAGCAAATCATGGATAAAGTGATGTTCTTTACAGATCTTCAGATGTGGGATAGCACGAACCAGGGTCAATCTATTAGTACGTCCTGGAAGAAATACAAGCGTATGGCTCCTAAGGCTAAGTTGTTTTTGTTTGACTTAGCAGGTCATGGGCAGGCTCCAATAAGAATGGAGCGAGATGATGTTTTTTTAATTGCGGGGTGGTCTGATAAAGTGTTCAGTGTCTTGAATGCGATTGAAGAGGGTTCTTCGACAATTAAAAAAATTATGGAAATGGAAATTTGAAAAAAGGGTAGCACAAAGGGTGCTACCCACTTTGAAAAGTCTAGTAGTTCAATGGTTAGAATACTTGGTTGTCAACCAAGAGGTTGTGGGTTCAAATCCCATCTAGACTGCAATTGCAACAAAGGATGACGTAGCGGTTCCTTACTTCGATTCAACGATGGTGTGCGGGTTCGAGTCCTGCAGTCGATAGATGTATGGTACACCTATTTGGAATCTCGATTGTATCTCCTTTTTGCAAAAAAACACGAATGGTTAATGAGCCTTTCGGAAAAATATAGAGAATGGTAGATATTTCTTACTTCGCTTATGGTCGATGTGATGCTGGTTCAACTCCAGCCAATCGAAAGATTGTAGTTTAATTGGTAAAACGCAAATTAAAATATTGCTTGTTCCATCTCTTTTAAAGTAAATGTGTTTTTTAATAATTTAGGATAAAATGACGTAGCGCTTCCTTACTTCGTGGTTAAAGCGGGTTCGAGTCCTGCCAATCGAAAGATTGCTAGTGGAAGTTCGTTTGTTTCTTTTATCTTTTTGACATTGCAAAGAATGGCGTAGATTTTTCGTACATCGTTAATTATGTGGACACTGGTTCGAGTCCAGTCTCTCCGTCACTTCTCTAGAAGCCGGAGAGTAGCTCAGTTGGTTAGAGCACATAAACTTGAAAAATGGACAGTTCCTTCTTTACTTTTTAATAAACAATAATGAATATTATACGATTAAATAAAATGGTTGAAGAGGGATTACTGCGGGTACAAAAGCACCCGAATGCTTCCTTGTATATTTATAACTATACGCAAAAGGTGCAGTTTGAAAGATTGTGGAATGAAGTTACTTTAGCCTGCCGCGGCCTAATCTTAGATAGTGAGGGCCATGTTATTTCTCGCCCATTTAGAAAGTTTTTTAATATTGAAGAGTATGAATTAATGGATATTCCTAAGCTGCCTTTTACCGTGCAAGAAAAAATGGACGGTTCTTTAGGTGTTTCGTATCAGATTGATAATCAGTGGTTTATTGCTACAAGAGGTTCTTTTGATAGCGACCAAGCAATCAAAGCTAATGGATTACTACAATCAGAATATGATTCTGCTTGCGCTAAAATGAATCCTGACTTTACTTACATATTTGAAATTATTTATCCAGAAAATAGGATTGTGGTCGATTATGGATTAGAAGAGAAATTGGTCTTGTTGGGTGTGAAAGAAACTAAAACTGGAATAGATCAACCATTAGAAAATATCGGATTTCCCTTGGTAAAAACCTATCATGGAATTAATGATATTCACCAATTAAAATCTTTAGAAGAGGATAACCGAGAAGGATTTGTGGTGCGATTTGATAATGGGCTTCGTTTGAAGGTCAAATTTACTGAATACCTGAGGTTGCATAAAATAGTGACTGAAGTTAGTTCTTATGCTATTTGGAATTTTCTGAGATCGGGTGAATCTTTAGAAGAGATTTTGGAGCACGTACCAGATGAGTTTTTTCAATGGGCTAGTAGAACAAAAGTCGATTTAGAAGCGGCTTATAAAAAAATGGAAAAAGAAGCCCAAGATGAATACAAGGAGTTGTCAATCAGAAAAGATACAGCGGAATATTTTAAAACTTGCGCTCATACTAGTATCTTGTTTTTAATGTTAGATAAGAAAGAGTACGGTCAGGCTATCTGGAAGAAGATTAAGCCAGATTATGACAGACCTTTTAAAAATTAATAAATGAAAAAAATAATCGTTCTTAGAGGACTGCCGGGCAGTGGAAAGTCCACTTATGCCAAACAATTAGTATTGGATAATCCCAATATGTATAAGCGTATCAATCGGGATGCAATGCGTGAAATGTTGGATGCCTATGTATTTTCACGTTCAAATGAAAAATTTGTTAAGCGATTACGAGATTGGTTGATCACCGAATCTTTAAGAGATGGTAAGCACGTTATTATTGATGATACGAATCTTTCGGAAACGAATATTAGACGGTTCGAACATTTGGCGCAAGCATTTAGCAAGGAATCGGGTCATGAAATTCAAGTGGAAATAAAGAACTTTGAAGTGCCTTTGTTAGAATTAATGAATCGAGAAGAAAAGAGAGAAAAAAAAGTAGGGCGCAAGACTATTGTTCGGATGTATGAGCAATTCAAGTCCAAGCGGGTAGGGGATTATAGCAACCAAGACACAAGTCTTCCACCTGCTATTATTTGTGATTTAGATGGTACCCTGGCTTTAATGAATGGGCGTAGTCCATTCGATGGAAAGGCTTGTGGAAGTGACCTATTAAATATTCCCGTCAATGATGTTTTGAAACAGTACAGAGAAAAAGGTTGTAAAATCATTTTGTTTTCTGGGCGATCCATTAAGTCTATTGAGGAAACCAAACAATGGCTTGACGCTCATAACATTGAGTATGATCAGCTTGCTATGCGAAAAGAAGGGGACGTACGTAAAGATGCCGTGGTAAAGCTAGATTTTTATAATGCACATGTTAAAGATAAATATTGGGTCAAATTGGTCTTAGATGATCGTGATCAAGTAGTGGATTTATGGCGTTTGGAATTGGGCTTGCCTTGTTTTCAGGTCTATTATGGAGATTTTTAATGGGTAAGATTGTTAGATAAATCTGACTTTAGCATGAACAATTAGCCCAATAATCAATTGTTCAGCTATGCCTTTATTAGATAATGATACCATCACCGCTTTGTCCACCCCCACAGGGGAGGGAGCTATTGGAGTGATTAGGCTCTCTGGCCCCAATGCTATTAGCATTGTGGATGCCTTGTTCAAGGGTAAGTCCCTTGTGCCACAACCAGCCAACACGATTCATTTTGGAAGACTAGTTGATCGAGACGGGGGGGATATTGATGAAGTGTTAGTGAGCTTGTTTCGGGGACCAAAGTCTTATACAGGGGAAGATGTCGTAGAGATTTCTTGTCACGGATCCAATTATATTTTGACGCAAGTCTTGGACTTAATGA
This sequence comes from uncultured Saprospiraceae bacterium, assembly GCA_964427815.1. Lineage (GTDB taxonomy): Bacteria > Bacteroidota > Bacteroidia > Chitinophagales > Saprospiraceae > HyVt-613. The sequence goes on from CAYRVZ010000031.1 coordinate 12,571, forward strand.
CTCAATCGGGTGCCCGATTAGCGAAGCCTGGAGAATTCACGATGCGGGCTTTTCTGAATGGTAAAATGGATTTGGCGCAAGCTGAAGCGGTGGCGGATTTGATTGCTTCCACCAATCAAGCGGCTCACAACCTTGCCATGAACCAGTTGAAAGGAGGTGTCTCAGAGGAACTGATTATACTTAGAACTAAGATGATTAAATTTGCAAGTCTAATTGAATTAGAATTAGACTTTGGAGAAGAAGATGTGGAGTTTGCAGATAGAAAAGAATTAGTAATATTATTGGACGAGGCTTCCACTAAAATTAAAAATTTACTCCATTCCTTTAAATTAGGAAACGCCATCAAGAAAGGTGTACATACAGTCATTGTCGGTCGCCCCAATGCAGGAAAATCTACCTTGCTCAATGCCTTGCTCAAAGAGGATAGGGCCATCGTAAGTGATATTCCCGGCACCACAAGGGACACTATACAAGAAGTCTTGAACATCCAAGGGATTGACTTTCGATTGATTGATACGGCAGGTATTCGAGAAGCAACGGATACGATTGAGGCTATTGGTATTGAGAAAACTTTTACGGAAGTAGAAAAGTCAAGCATCGTTCTCTATATTTTTGATGCCAATGCCCTTTCGGAAAATGAGGTAAAAGAGGATATAGATATGCTTGCGCAAAAAAATACGGCAATGCTGTTGGTGGCGAATAAAATGGATTTGGCACCCTCCTTTGACCTCGTATTTGACCAGCCTACGATTTTTATTTCTGCAAAAGAAAAAGATAATTTGGAAGCGATTAAAACAGGACTGTATCAAATGATAGTCGATGAAAACATCAATCCTTCAGCGCCCATCCTTTCCAATGTCCGCCACTTAGAAGCACTACAAAATGCGCAGTCGAGTCTGAAGGTCGTCAAAGAAAATTTACAAGCCGGTATTTCGGGTGATTTCATCGCCTTGGACATTCGCCAAACCATTCACCATCTCGGAGAGGTGACAGGGACGATTTCTACAGATGACTTGTTAGATTCTATTTTTCGTGATTTTTGTATCGGAAAGTAGTCCTCACTGTTTAATGATTTTAAAATGTTCCTCGCCTCCCTGGTTATCTGTAAGCAATAAAACATAAATCCCACTTTTGAGCGCATGGATATCTAACGTGCTTTTGTTTTTGCAGTCAAATTGCAGTGCAAGTTGCCCAGTTAAATTAAAAATAGCAGCAGTTCCAGTAAAATTTGAAACAACTAAATAATCTTGGGCTGGACTAGGGTAAAGGACAGGGCTTTCTTTTTGTGAAATCGAAGGAGCCGAAACCGTTTGAGGAGCTACAAAGAATGTAGGAACGCCAGACAGCACGATGTTATTAGCAGAAGTGGAGGTCGTTGCACCTGTTTGGGAAAAATCCCATTGTTTCTTTAACACATTCGTTAAACCGAAGCTCGAAGGAAAGCTATAGCTAGCGGTAGCCTCTTCAGAATTATCTACAGTAGTTTTCGCCCAAAGGACATAAGTGTATTGTCCATCTTGTAAAAAGGCACCACCCGCAATATTGGACGGAAGATTGAGCGCCTGCGTTTGAGCAGCATCAAAAGTAGAACCAAAAATTAGATTAGTAAAAGTTTGGGTGCCGATGCCTTCTTTATTGGCTACTGGATTGTGTGGTTCTTGGTTGCTAATATTTTGATAAAAACCAGAAACTTGTTGCCAAAAATTGGCGTCGGAATACTTTTTAGTGTCGGCTAGTTTGTAGAAAGCTATTTGTTGGATACCATTCTGGTAGGCATATACCATTGCTTTGAGGGCGTAATTAAGTTGGGCTTCTGGCGAACCAATATCCTCCCCAAAGGCTTTGTTCGGAATATTGGTTTCCGTCACAATCGTTATTTTTTTTGGGAATGTAGAGCCATCGTAGCCATAGTCATGGAGTACTGCTTGAAAACGATCTTTGTGATCGATGAGACCTTCTGCAGCGGCATCTGAATGGCGCTTATATTTGAAGCAATTACACCCGTTATCCCAAAAACGGAGCGTGCCATTGTTATGGGGATAGGTATGAAAACTTAAGGCATCAAAATAGGCTCCACCTCCTAATGGATATTCAGCAGTTATCTTACCTTCATCAGGATTATCACTAAATCTTAATATTAAATCCAAAAAACTTTCAAATCCAATACCGCCTACCGTAATAAAAGCATCTGGATCAACGGATTTGATGACCTCATAATTAATTCTTAATAGGCGAATGTAGTGGTAAATGGGTGCTTTTAATTTATACTCACAAGGGTCTGGGACATTCTCCCACCAGTTGCCAGGATCGCCTTTGGGTTTCCACCCATTACTAGAAGAATTGTAGTCGGGTTCGTTCCAAATCTCCCAAAATTTCACATAGTCTTTATAAAGCGAAGCGGTCTTGAATGCGTACATCGCAGCATAGTTATCTTCATTTACCGTACCATTTGAATTCCAGATAGGTTCGTACATGTTTTTAAAAAGAACAGAGGGCTGACCGGCACAAAATTGCTCTGTACTTTTATGACTAGCTGTGGGATCTTCCAAAAAGACCGTATTATCTCTAATGTTTAAATCATCATAATACTGAAAGGTATTGACGCGCACGTCATATCCCCATTGCTCTAAAAAGGTTTCGGGTAACGGAACTCTAAAGCTTCTGATACCCGCTTCGGCTGCAATGTCACTAAGCTCTTCGTCTGTCCAACCTGGGTTGTACCCTGGATTGACCCCGAGTCGAAAAGGAGTATTGTAGGTGGGTACGTTGGAGTTGGCAGTGAAATTTGGCTTCTGACTCAATAAACCTTGAGTAATTGAAAAAAAGCAAATTAAGAGGGCGACATATTTGAACATGGGTCTTTTTTTAGTTCGTTTATTTCTTTAGGGCCGTTATACGGTGATTGGTTACTTTGTGTTAGGAAATTGAAGGGAATACTAGAGAAAAAGCCTTACTGTTTGGGTATGATTGATTACCCATTTTGGTAAGCAAGAAATAATAATATTACCAGCAACTTGGTAGTCTTTTTCTCCTTTTTGATAAGGAGAGCGGCACAGACTAGCATTGCTCCATGTACTGCCATTTGGTTAGTATTATTAGGCGATCCTATCGCCTTCATAAAACCTGTTGTCGTTCGCGCACTAATCGTTCTACCGCTGCAATCATTAAACACTCGACAGTTCACATCTCGTGACATCTTTGTCCAAATTCCATAATCATTTTTCATAATTATCATTTTTCATATTTTTTTTTAAAAAAAATCAAGTCGAATACTCAAGAAAAATACTTTAATATCCGCTCATTATTCTGAAGGCCTTTATCACTCTTGTGAAAAAGCTCTATAAACACTATTCTTTCTTCGTACTCAAAATAAGCATAAACCAATCGCAATCCTGTTTTCACTCCACGACCCTTCAAGCTACGACAAGCCATCTTCTTTACTTTGATGATGCAAGACTCAATACCCAAGCCATCAATTCTAAAACTAAAAGGCGGACGTTCATCAGGCGACACATCCAATACTTGTTGGATAACAAGCAAATCGTCCTGCAAAGTCCTATACTTTTTCGATAGCTGCTTTAGGTCTTTTTCAAATTCAGGCAATCGCTCAAAATTCATAAGCATCACTATCATACTGCCGAACAGAAAAAGGAGCTTCTCGATAAAAAGCTAGCTCATAATCAATTACCTCCCCTTCAGTCGATGCTTTCCAAGGGATATCCTTATGCGAATGTTCACTTATTTTTTTGGCAGACCAATCGGCATGCTTGTGCAGAACTTGCTCAATAACAGACAGTTCTGAAGCACTTAGTTCAGAAATATCTGGTTTCTGCAAAGGAATATATCGCTTTTGGGGAAAGCCATGATACTCGGTACTAATCCGCTGCAACACCCCATCTTTTATCATCGCTTCCAATATATTCCCTAGCTTTTGAGGCACAGGCCCATACGGCAACTTCCGATACTCCGCCCCAGTCAAATGCATTTCAAACTGCTCATAAAAATCAAAATCAGCAAAATATAACAACTTATACAAGACAGTCTCCCCCACATTGGGCTTACCCGCTGTTTTTTCCAAAATATACAAGAGCACTTGTTTGATTTTTTTTACTTGGAGCTTGGGTACAGAGACACGTACCTTTTGCTCAGGGATTTCTCTATCTGCTATCGGCTCCATCTCTTCCTCCTTATAGTCTTGCGACAAAAAGCGATCTATGGAAAAATTCAGCACTTCTGACAATATCATCATTTCTCCGATGGAAATCTTTCTACCACCCGATTCCATCTGTGCTATCGAAGGTCTAGAAATACCTATTAATTTAGACATCTCAGCCTGCGAATAGCCCCTTCGCTTGCGCAAATTAGAAAGGCGTTTGCCTATTTGCTTTGGATTTATTCTTGGCTGCATAATGCTTTATTTGGGGCAAAGATATGGATTGTTTGGTTTCCATACAAGATAATGTTTTAAAATCTATCTTTTTTCAGCGTATAAGATGCAAAACCACCTAAAAACCGACCACTTTTGGTTCACCTTCTTTCATGAGGCAGGCCATATCTTGCCACATGGCAAAAAGGATATTTTTTTTGGAAAATGTCAAGGGAACAGCCCTAGACCAAAAGAAAGAATCAGAAGCTAATGCATTCGCTGCCAAGCAGTTATTAACCAATGCCCAACTCCAAAAAATTATCCAATCACCACTTTCAGAGGATGACATTAGAGCTTTCGCTAAAAAAAATCCGCACATCCCCTGGGGTAATTGTCGGGCGCATGCAGCATGAAGGAATTTTGAATTGGACAGAAGGAAATGATATTAAAAAGCGGGTAGTACTGTTTTGAAAGAGCGTTTTAAACAGTTAGGGCAGAAGCTAGCTTCTGCCCTAACGAAACCAAACCGATCA
>CAYRVZ010000032.1:0-7059 GCA_964427815.1 uncultured Saprospiraceae bacterium
TCATCTTTTGCGCAAGCGAAAAAATAGCTTCGTGACCCTCTTTTTCATACGCACCTAATTCGCCCATATCCCCCAAAACGGCTATTCTATTCACCTGTGCAAAACTCATTTTATCAAATGCGACTAATGCCATTTTCATACTTGAAGGATTGGCATTATAAGCATCCAAAAATATAAAATTTGAGCCTTGCCGAAAAGTCTGAGAGCGCATATTTTTGGGCACGTAATGCTCAATAGAATTTTTAATATCAACAAAAGGAATTTTAAAATATTTACCGACTACAATGGCCGTCTTTATATTCTCAAAATTATGTGTACCCGCAATCCTCGCAAACACCCGATAAGACCAGCCATCTTCAGGTACTTTCGCGACGACAGCATCCGTATCATTTATAGGCAGCACCTGAATAAACGCTTCATCCTCATTGTCCTTTCTTATTCCATACCCCACCCTCAAATCTACAATACTAGCCATTTCTGCTAGGTATTTTTCATCCACATTATATAGCACAACACCTTTATTTTTTGCAATATGCTTATATAATTCTCCCTTTCCTTCTATCACACCTTCTATCCCTCCAAATCCTTCTAAATGGGATTGTCCGATATTGGTTACAATACCGTACGTTGGATTCGCAATATTACACAAAAAAGCTATCTCGCCTTGACTACTTGCACCCATTTCAATAACCGCTACTTCTGTGTCCTGCGGCATGTCCAATATCGTCAACGGTACCCCAATATGATTATTAAAATTTCCTTTGGTGGCGTGCACTAAGAATCTTCTAGACAGGACCCCTTGAACCAATTCTTTAGTTGTCGTCTTGCCATTAGAGCCCGTTATTCCAATCACCGGAATATCAAATTGATTACGGTGGTGAGCCGCTAATAATTGAAGGGTTTCTAGGGCATCTTTGACTAAAATATACGGCTTACCTAACTTCACTTTAGGATCATCCACAATGGCATATCTTGCCCCTTCTTCTATAGCTTTCTTCGCATATTTATTGCCATCAAAATTATCTCCTTTCAAGGCAAAAAACAAACAATTCTTTGTAATTTTCCTACTGTCCGTAGAAATCCCGTCCGCGGCTAAATAATATTGGTATATTTTTTTGATGTAATCCACCATTGCTATCGATTTTGTTTTGGCAAAGATAAACAAAATATTAGCGCGAGAGGACAACGATAAGACTGATATATCCCGATAACACCCAGTATCTCAATTTTTTACCCAAAAAAAAATTATATTTGCCATATGAAAATAGCACTAGCACAATTAAACTTTGTCATTGGGGATTTCGAGGGTAATTATTCCAAAATGGCAGACGCTGTTACCCAAGCAAAAAAGCAAAAAGCAGACATTATTTGTTTTCCCGAATTAGCTGTCACAGGGTATCCGCCTAGAGATTTTTTAGAATTCAAAAATTTTGTTCAAGGAGCTATTGCTACGGTAGATAAATTAACTTTTTTAGCGGATGATATAGCCATAGTTGTAGGGGCGCCCAGTATTAACCCAGTTGTAGAAGGCAAGGATTTATATAATTCGGCTTACTTCCTTGTGGAACAAACAATCAAACATATTACCCATAAGGCGCTCTTGCCGACCTATGATATTTTTGATGAGTATCGATATTTTGAACCGGCTACTTCTTTTTCTACGGTAACTTATAAAGGCAAAAAGATTGCGCTAAGTATTTGTGAGGATATTTGGAATATTAAAAATGAAAACCCACTCTACACCATTTGCCCCTTAGATGAAGTAGCAGCTGAAAAACCAGATTTTATTATTAATATTTCAGCTTCTCCTTTTTCATTCAATCATGCAAAAGCCCGATTAAAAATCGTTCAAGAAAATGCCAAACGTTACCATGCCCCCCTATTTTATGTGAATCATGTGGGCGCACAAACAGAAATAATATTTGCAGGAGGCTCTATCGTTGCCAACCAAAATGGAGACATCTACCAAGAGATGGCTTTTTTCAAGGAACAGTTGCAAGTATTTGATTTAGAGATGGTTACAAAAAGCAATCGCAATAAAATTCAGCGAAAGGATAAAATTGAATTAATTTATCAAGCATTAGTTACAGGTCTATCAGACTATTTTAAGAAGCTAGGATTTAAGAAAGCTATCTTGGGATTATCTGGTGGTATTGACTCTGCCATTGTAGCTGTCTTGGCTTCGCATGCTTTGGGTGCGGACAATGTTAGGTGCATTTTGATGCCTTCTCAATATTCTTCTGATCACTCTATTAATGATGCTCGAATCCTTGCCGAAAACCTAGGCTGCCAATACGACATTGTCCCGATCGAATCTGTTTACAATGGCTTTATGAGCGAATTAGATATTCATTTTAGGGGTCTTCCTTTTTCTTTAGCGGAGGAGAATTTACAAGCCCGAATTCGAGGTACTATATTGATGGCTTTTTCCAATAAATTTGGCAATATATTATTAAATACTTCCAACAAGAGCGAAGCTGCCGTTGGGTACGGTACCCTTTATGGAGATATGAATGGAGGTCTTTCAGTCATTGGAGATTTGTATAAGACCGAAGTATTTGAATTAGCTCATTACATCAACAGAAACCAAGAGATCATCCCAAATAACACTATCATAAAACCTCCTTCTGCAGAATTAAGACCCGATCAAAAAGATAGCGACAGCCTACCCGATTATGACATCTTGGATACTATCTTATTCGAATATATCGAAAACCAAAAAGGACCGCAAGAAATTGAAGAAATGGGCTTTGATCCAAAATTAGTCGCCAGAATCCTACGCATGGTCAATCGAAATGAGTTTAAACGCTATCAGATGCCACCCGTACTACGTGTATCTGACAAAGCCTTTGGCATGGGGCGAAGAATGCCTATTGTTGGACGGTATTTGAGTTAGTTGAACTTGGTATTTTTTCAAAGGTGATAACTGGGTATTGCTCATAAGCCCTACTCCACCTACCGATCCCACAATACACCAACAACCCCTTCTAATGTCAGATGTACATAGCCCTCCACAAAAGCTCCTTTGTCTTTTGACAGTTCTCGTATCCAGCTAAAGAAGTTCGCCAATTCCTCCGCTTTTTTCTCTTGTGTCCGCTTAGGAACTCCCGAAAAATGATTTTGCAACACTTTAGTAGAATCAGCTGTCTGTTGCCAAAAATCTATTTGCAAAGAGAGCTGCCTTGTTTGGTGTTTCCCTTCCAATAAATACAATCGTTGAGGTCGGGGCTCATCCATCTTCTCTTCGATTATTTGATGCAATTTGGTGACGTAGTCCAGTACTTTTTCTGCGTCCAATTCCAATCTAAAATTATGCAAAATACGCTCAACAATGGGGAGATTAAAATCTGGATCTTTCTCACGAAATCCGATTATAATTGCATTAATTGCTTCAGCGACTTCTGGCAAATTTTCCATATCCGCCGTCACTAAAGGCTCCGCAAATCGAATAATCTCTACTGTTTTAAAAGCGGGCGAATTTTTTGGGCGATCTAAGTTTACATCCCAAAAATAGGGTAAATGTTCTGTTGTACATGCCTTTTCGGCTGGAACCACCACAGCTTGCGCAGATTTTTCAACAGGATCTATATGCGCACCATAATCAAACCGCTGAAAAGAAACGGGTATTGTTTTTCCTTTCCATTTGGGCAATTCTTTCATTTGCTCCCCTTCAAACAAAGGGAAAGCGCCATCCCCATTTGCCACTCGATCTATCCATTTCATCTGCCCCCGAACAAAAGGAAATATTAAAAAGTCTCTTGCTCTTGTCATGCCCACATATAATAATCTTGCCTCCTCTTCTCTCGCTTGCCATTCCTCATTTGCATATAAATCACTTTCCTTTAGGCGTTTGTTCATGGCTGATCGTGCTAGTAATTTTCCGAAAGGATTGACCCAATACCGTATCCATCTATTGGCTAGCAAATTACTAACATCGAGTTTTGTTACTTCGTTCATGATGCTTGCACCAAAAGGATTAACGCGCAAATTTCCACCCAAGCTCCCACAAATAATTACGGGCCATTCCAAACCCTTACTTTTGTGATACGTCAATGCATTAACGGCATTGGGATTTTCTCCGCCACTTTTGTCATCCCCATCATTTTGCGCAAGCTCCTCTAAATACAAAACAAAACCCGCTGGAGTCGAAGGCCTATGAATTCGTCGGCAGACATTTTCATACTGCTGAGCATTACCTCTTAACAAGGCTATATTATCCAATCGCTGATTGGACTGCGACCAAGACTTGACGATGCGTCGAATCTGCATTCGTTCTAAAACCAAATCCAATACTTCCGTAATCGTCATGTCTGGAATCAATTTTCTTAATTCCAATAGTTTTTCGATGATCGGTTCCTCTTGGACCCACTCCATTTCATTTTCTTCCGCTAGGAAATTCGTACGATTATTTAATATTTTCTCCAACGACCACCCCTGCCCGTACTTCAAGACTTCCGCTACTGCCAAGCTATCATACTTACTCAACAACACCCTTAGGCAAGCTATCACTAGAACGGCCTCTGCGGTTTGGGTCAACCCTTTTCCCGCCACTGCTGAATCTAGCCCCGCCATGTTTAAAGCACGAGACATATTCGTCACTTCTAGATTCGTACGATACAATATGGCTACATCACCTGGCTGTATGGCTCTTGGTTCCTTAACACCTTTCGGTAAAAAAACATGATTCTCTGCTAACCATTGCTGCAGTGAAAATGCCATCGCCATTTGCACCCAATCTTTTTTAATGACACCTTTAGGTTTATCTTCATTATTCAAGACCCAATGAATAATGCCATTTTCCATTCCTTTTGGATCTTCCGAAGGCGTTCTTTTAGCAATCAAAGCAACCCGTTCTTCTGGAATATTCTCAAAACATTTAGTGAAAATAACATTGGTAAAGTTCACCAAATCTTCTCTAGATCGCCAAGAAAAGGGTAAGATATTTTCTTTTTTTATTCCGCCTGTTACGTCCACAATCCCTTCCATCAAAGCCGGCTCAGCGCCACGGAAGGAATAAATTGCCTGTTTCGGGTCCCCCACCCATATTGAAGTTTTGACTAGATTTGCTAATTTCCAAAAAATATCTAATTGAATTGGGCTTGTATCTTGAAACTCATCGACCATTAATAAATCAATCTCCTCTGCAATCACAGAAGCGACCTCTTTATGTTTTAATAATTCTCGAATATGGGTTTCCATATCACCATAATCAATCAGCCCTCTACGTCTTTTATAGTCCGCATAAGCATCAATCGCGTCAATCGCCATATCAAAAATCAACCCTACATAGGTTGACATATCCTCCCTCAATTGTGGATGATTATCTACTCGTCCAGCAGCCCACCAAAGCCCTTCAACTAAGTCTTCACTTTTCTTAGAAACTTTCAATGAACTCAATGAAACCCAATCATGCCATTTAAAAGAACCCGACACTGCATATCTTTTTTCAATTGAATTTAGGGCAGATATTCCATCTTGCGTCACCTTTGTAGCATCCTTGGTATTATTCTTTAAAGCCACTCTTGTCAGCTTTATTTCAGAAAGAAGTTTCTGTTCAAGGACTTTCCCATCCGGTTCTGCTTCTCCAAAAAATTGGAATAATTGAGTTAAAGACTTTGTTTTGCTATGCTGTAGATCCACTTCTGTAAAATCATTAATTCTTGCTAGATCTGCCACCCTCCGAACATCACTTCGCCAGTCATAATTTGACCTATCATTCACCAAGTCAAATTTACGAACCAACAATTCCATAGCTTCTATCCTGTCTTCCGATAAAATACTAACCAAAGATTTATTAAAAATACTTTGATGTTCATCATCTGGCAAAATATCAACTTTGGGGGAGACCCCAGCGATAAAAGCAAAACGTTTCAATAATTGAACACCAATACCATGCACTGTCCCAATCAAAGCATTATTAAAGCTATGAGCTTCTTCTATTAGACCTTCTTCTAGCAATTTAATGGTAACCCTTTCTTTAAGTTCTGCAGCCGCTTTATTGGTAAAAGTGGTAGCAATGATGCCATCTGGACGAGTGCCTTCCCTTATCGATTTGACTAGCTCTTGGGTCAAACGAAACGTTTTTCCACTACCTGCTCCTGCCGAAATAATTTTAATATTCACAGTATTATAGTTTAGTTGTATGAAGGCTTAGTGATAAAAGCATTTTTAATATTCAATCTTATCTTTGCTATCTCCCCAGATTTTAAAGGCCTCTAACGCCTCATCTCGAAGAAGTTGAACGGTAGTCATTTTTCGATCAGTATAATCCAACTTCAATTCTTGATAAATAAAATCATCATCAAAATCAATGTCAGCTGCATCTTGCTTGGAGTTGGCATAGTACAATTTATCCGGACGTGCCCAATAAATAGCCCCCAGACACATCGGGCAAGGTTCGCAACTTGTATATAATTCACATCCATCTAATTGGAAGGTACCCAATTCTTTACAGGCTTTCCGAATCGCATCGACCTCTGCATGGGCAGTAGGGTCGTTATTTTTGGTCACATTATTTACTCCTCTTGCGATGATTTTGCCATCTTTGACTATGACTGCTCCAAATGGTCCTCCATTGCCATAATTTACATTTTCTATGGAAAGGCGAATGGCTTCCCGCATAAATTTCTCTTCTTTGCTCATCATTCTATTTTTATAAGACCAAAGTTAGTCAAAATCTTGGGAAAGAACTTTTTAACGCTAAGATTAATAAGAACAACAGGAGCAACGTCTAGTCGGAATTTTATTCTTTTTTTCTAATAATCCTTTAAATCTCCTTTCAAAAGGAGACTTATGGTATAAAACCCTTTTTACTATCTCGATAATTATTTCTTTGTAAAGGGCAAAATATTGGCCCATAAACTAGCAAAATAATAATTGACTTTAACACCATTTTCAAAGGAGAAAGAATCCTAAACACAGCTAAAATGACTGAACGAGTAATCTATCTAGGCAATTCAATACTCCACATCCCTCTGAATTCACCTTCTTTGTAGCCAATAGCCTTATCAGTGGGATACCGTTTTTGAATAATTCCGAGGTGATCTTTTGACATTGTTT
>CAYRVZ010000032.1:7159-17335 GCA_964427815.1 uncultured Saprospiraceae bacterium
TTATCAGTGGGATACCGTTTTTGAATAATTCCGAGGTGATCTTTTGACATTGTTTCTCCTACTGTTCCGTGACATTTTAGGCATACAGGCTTGGCTATTTTGATGGGTGCAAAAAAGAGTACTTTGTTGTCCTCTGTCAAGCTTACATGCGGTTTTAGGGGTTGCTTGTTGGCAATATTTTTTGCGTAAGCTTCTAATTGTTTGGTTTCAAGTGCTGAAGGATGATTGGCTAGATTACGTAATTTATCAGAAGTTCTGCGGATAATAGCTTGATGTGCTTTACTAAGACTATCTGTTATCACCATGGCTTTCATGCTACAAAACTCAATCGCATTGGGTGGTCCACCTGCTTTCATTGCTTTTTTCAAATTACCTGCAAGCGCCATAAAGGAAGCTTTCGCAATAGACTTTCCTTGCTCCGTGAATTTACCTATTTCTGCTTCAGTCAGGGCAGTCTGTGTCACCTGTACAGGAGCCTGTACTTGTTGAGCCTTCGGTTTTGACTCGTTACTTGCGCAAGAAAAAAAAAAGAGGTAAACACCATTAATCCAAAGAGGTACTTCATTTTAAGTGTTTTAATTGTGAGTAGAATAGTCTAGCAACAGAAAAACCTCTTTTTTGATTACAAAAAAGAGGTTTTTCTCCAAAAGCATGACGAATGTTATGCATGCACTCCATACTTTTCGTTGATATAAGCAGCTTTAAGCTTTTGCTTACGTTTTTTGGTGGTCGGTTTTACATACTCCTTACGGGCACGTAGTTCCTTGATTATCTTGGTAGAGCGGTACTTTCTCTTGTAACGTTTAAGAGCTTGAGAGATAGATTCGTTAGATTTTACGTCAATGATTAGCATATCTGCGTTTATGTTTTAAATATGGAGTGCAAAGATAAGTCTTTTTTAGTAACAATCAAAGGGAACATGGAAATTATTTTAGTTCGTTTATTCATATAGGGATAGGACACTACATTTGTCTATCCTATATTTTGGTTCTTTTGAGCATTCAGCTATCAAACTAAGGGAGAAAGCACACCTAAAAGTCCTCAAAAAAGGAGCTTAATCAGCCGCCCTTTTTACATACATATCCTACAAGCACGTAAAAATTGCTTATATTTGAAGTTAAATTGCCTAAAAAGGTCGAACACCTGTTTTTTATAAAAAAAAAGAACAATCTACAAACCATGTCAGTATATCAAAAATTTGTAAAAATAGGCTCTCGATATTTTGGGCTTTCTAAGCTTTTTAAATTCGGCTTTAATTTTTCTCCGATGTACAGAAGGAGCACAGCAAGGATAACCAAAGTATCCCACGATTTATTGGTAACTGAAATCAAGCTTCCCATTAGTTACAAAAATAAGAATTTTGTCAACTCCATTTTTGGAGGCAGTATGTTCTCTGCTCTTGACCCTATTCCAATGGTTCAATTGATAAATATTTTAGGAGAAAAGTATGTGGTTTGGGATAAATCTGCCGAAATTTACTTCAAACAACCTGCTCGCGAAAACCTCTATGCCCGTTTTGAATATACGCTTGAAGAAATAGCTGAAATTAAGAAACGAGTTGCAGCCGAAGAAGAAATAGAAATCATCAAAACAACTGTACTAACTGACAAGAGTCGCACAAAAAGATTTTGCGAGGTCAGAAAAAAGATTTATATCGCTGATAAGAGCTTTTACAAAAACAAATTGAGCAATCGGAATAAAGCGATAAAGCTATAATGCAGTATAATCCGGTCCGATTGTCGAACTTTCCAAAAGATTGGAATTTTTGAAAGAGGGTGATAAAGCAAATGGTATTCACAACCCATTGCCCAAAAAAACCTACCTTTGGAACGAAAATACTTGAATGACAATAAATACAGCGAATTTCAAGTTTCAAGTAATAAAAAATAAACCAAATGGCTTTAAAAAAACTGCTCTTTCTTGTCTTGCTTTTTATTTCGATTTTTGCGCAAGCTCAACCCGACAGATGGCAACAACATGTTGATTATCAAATGAATATAGACTTCGATGTCCGAAGCCACCAATTTACGGGTCACCAAAAAATAACCTATACCAATAATTCACCAGATAAACTGACGACCCTTTATTATCATTTGTTTTTAAATGCTTTTCAGCAAGGATCCGAAATGCACTTGCACATGCAAAATGTGCCCGACCCTGATCCACGAGTAGCAGGTAAGTTTAAAAATTTAAAAGATGGGGATATTGGCTTTACGCAAGTTAAAAGTCTCACGGCAGATGGAAAACCCACTAATTTCACCATACAAGGCACGATACTAGAAGTAAACCTACCGACCCCTATCCCACCCCATTCTTCAGTGGTATTAGAAATGGATTTTTTGTCACAAGTTCCTGTACAAATTCGTCGAAATGGTCGTAATAATGCAGAAGGTATTGACTATTCTATGGCACAATGGTATCCCAAACTAGCAGAATATGACCGTGATGGTTGGCATCCAGATCCGTATATCGCAAGAGAATTTTATGGTGTTTGGGGTGATTTTGATGTAAAAATAACGATTGATAAAGACTACATCGTGGCAGCAGGCGGCTATCTTCAAAACCCCAATGAAGTGGGTAATGGATATCAGGAAGACGGAGCAAAATTAAATTTGCCGGAAGGAGATAAATTGACTTATCATTTTAAAGCGCCGAATGTACACGATTTTGTGTGGGCTGCAGACCGAGATTATGTACATAAAAAATACTTACGAAAGGATGGATTGCTTTTACATTTTTTCTATCAAGAAGGTAAGAAGACCAAAGCTTGGGACAAGCTCGCAGTCATCATGGATGAAGCGATTAGTTTTATGAATGAGCATTTTGGGCAATACCAATACAAGACATATTCTTATATCCAAGGGGGTGATGGCGGCATGGAATATCCCTTGGCGACCTTGATAACGGGTCATCGTCCGATTACCAGTTTGGTAGGTGTGTCTGTACATGAACAACTACACAGCTGGTATCAAATGATGCTAGCTAGCAATGAATCATTGTATCCTTGGATGGATGAAGGCTTCACTACTTATGCTTCGACTATGACCATGAATCATCTTGCAAAAAAAGGATTGCTCGGCAGTATGCAATATGAGGAAGATCCATTTGCTGCACATTATAGCCGGTACATTCAAGTGAACAAAGCGGGAGTCGAAGAACCTCTTTCTACACATGCGGATCATTACTTAACTAACACGGCATATTGGACGGGTGCTTATACCAAAGGGGAATTAACTGTTCGACAATTGGAGTATGTCATCGGTCGTGATAATGTAGCGCAAGGCTTATTAAAATATTTTGATTTATGGAAGGGAAAACATCCAAATCCTGACGACTTCTTTAAAGTCATGGAAGACCAAAGCGGCGTGACTTTAGATTGGTACCAAGATTACTGGATTCAGACTACACATACGATTGATTTTGCTATCAAAAGTGTCAAAAGACAGTCTCGTAAAACTACTAAAATTAAAATTGAAAAAGTGGGTGTGATGCCCATGCCTTTGGATGTTGTAGTCACTTATAAGAATGGCGACAAAAAATTATTTTATATTCCTTTGGACGTAATGCGCGGAGAAAAGACTGGCGATGTCCTTACGGAAATGGAAACTAATATCGAGAAAGATTGGACGGTCTTACAGAAAGAATATGAATTCATTATTCCCAGTAAATTCAAAAATATTATGTCTGTCGCAATAGATCCTTCCAATAGAATGGCAGACATCAATCGAGAGAATAATACCTATAAAAAGTAATTGATGTTTCGTTTAGTATTATTAATTGTTGTTTTTTCGCTTGCGCAAAAATCTTTTGTATTTGGGCAAGTTATTGACACACTAGGAGTGGAATCAGTCCTGACAGCATCTACTTTACCGTCCCCCAAAATAAAAGCACTTTACCCAGTACCCAAGCGAGCATTGATGCTCGCTTTGGTACCTGGTCTGGGGCAGGTTTACAATAAAAAAATATGGAAAATACCTATTGTTATTGGCGGAATTGGATTCGCCTCATACATGATAATACAGAACAAAAAGGAGTACAAAAAACTAGATGTAGCGTACCGAGCTAGATATGATAATGATTCGACAACGGTCGATACAGAATTTGCCCTATTTTCAAATGATGCTGTTTATCAGGCTCGTGCAATAGTAGATAAAAATGTCCAGGTCGCTTGGATCTGGACAGGAGTTGTATATAGTTTGAGTCTGATCGATGCTTTTGTGGATGCACATTTGGCTCATTTTGATGTGAGCGACGATCTAAGTTTTAAGCTTTCCCCTAGCACCCTTGACGGATTGGGTTTGGGGCTTTGTGGCACCTTTAAATTTTAGAAGAGCTAGGCACCTTTTTCTGCCAACCGGTTAATGGTTTGGTTGATAATCTGATAAAGTTCTTTTGGTTTAAAAGGCTTTGTGATGTAGTCATTCATTCCAGCATCTAAACATTTTTTTCTTTCTTCTTCGGAAGCATGAGCGGTCAAAGCAATGATGGGTAAATTGTCCGATTTACGAATAACTCTAGTAGCCGCAACCCCACTTAAAATAGGCATTTGTAAATCCATCAAAACTAAATCATAATTTTTATTATCTACTTTTTCGATGGCTTCCTTTCCATTTTTTGCAATATCAACTGTTACATCTCCCCACTTTTCTAATACTTTTCTCGTTGCAATTTGGTTAATGATGTGATCTTCTACTAGTAAAATATTCAGCGCAAAAATCGGCTGTGCAGTATTGTGCTGTTGTCCTTCTTTTATTTTTGTTACTGGCATAGAGAAGCTAAACTTAGTACGTTTTACATCCGCTGCAAAATCCAACTTACCGCCCATGATTTTAATCAATCTAGCCGCAATAGCTAAGTCTGTATCTACACCTTCATATTCTTCTGTATTGACGGCTGCTTTTGCTAAAAACGCCTCTGGCTCCACAAATATTTCTTCTTCCTGGGCAAAAGGAAAATATCCATCAAACTCCAAACTAACCTTCAGGGTATATCTACTTGCTTTCTCTTTCTTACTGGTGATAGCAATAGAAATTGGCTTTTGATTAGAAGAAGCCGTTTCGCCGAAAGCGTGAATAACATTTAATAATACTTGCTGTAATTTATCACCATCAAAAAGTAAATGGTCAGGCAACTTATCAGCTGTTGATAGGTCCAAGGATAAATCATTTGCCTCTTTGACTTTTACAAACTTCACGAATCCATCTAAGAAGTTACGCAATCGAATTTGTTGAAGATTGACTTTTAATTCTTTTGTAGAAGCCACTGTTGAATTTAAGAATTGATGTAAATCTTCATTCAATCCGTCAAAAGAAGTACGCATTCCACCTAATAGACTTCGTTGGTCTTTACTAGCCACCGTTTCTTCAAACAAATAAAACAAACTCACTAAGGAGCCCATCTTTGTCCGGATATTAAAGCCCAAATGCGCCATCATCTCTCGATGAATTTTAGCCGTCTTATCAGAAAAATGTTGCGCAATCAAAGCGGATTGACTTTGTACTTCTTTGGTGACATCTTGACAAGTACCAACCATGACCATTCCCCCAATAGAATCGTACATTTGTACTTTAGCTCTTATTTTTAGATATTGAAAACCAATTTTTGCTTGTTTGATTCTAAAACTTGTTTCTTGCAGTTCTCCAAGCTTTATCACTTCATTAAAAAAGTGCTCGACAGCTTCTTTATCGGCGGTATAAACCAAGCCTATAAAATCTTCCCTATTCGTGACATTTTTTCCGGCAGGTAAATTAAAAAGTTCAAACATAGTATCTGACCAATTCATTTCGCCCGTCACAATATCAATCGTCCAATCTCCAAAACGTGCAATTTTTTGTGCTTCTTTTGATCTTCTTTGGGCAGCCTCTAAATCTATTTTAGCAGAAGACAGATTCACGGCTAACTGATGTCTGATGCCTGCATTTCTCACGGCTCTAGCCAACTGCTTAGCATTGGTCTCAGTTTTTACCAAATAATCCAAAGCCCCTGCCCGTAATACTTGAGCAATAATAACTTCATTTTGAGCTTGGCTATAGACCAAAATAGGTACTTCATCAGCCACCTCCATAGCCGCTTTAAAAGTCTGGTATCCCTTATAAGCCTCTAGTTCAAGTTCCAGAATAATCAGGTCAATATCCTCACTATCAATGATTTCTTCTAATTCAATGGTCGTCGTAACCTTATAAAAATGGGCTGAGACATTATAATCTTCTAATCGTTCAATGGTCTTTTCAATAGCATTTTCCGAAAGGTCTAGAATGACTATATGTTGGATTGACTTCAAAATAGCTTCAATTGATAGTAAAGAATAGCACATTGAATACAAAAAACATGCCTAAAACAGCTTTATACACTATGGTTTTCCTAACTTTGCATCACTGCTAAAAAGCCAAAGACAAAGATGGAGAATCTAAAAAATAGTTTTGAAAACTTCCTTTCGGAAAATCAATATCAATCGAGTCCCGAAGGGCTTTTTGAACCCATTAATTACATCTTAAATTTGAAAGGCAAACGGTTTCGTCCGATTCTTTTATTAGCCGCCTATCGTGCCTATCAATCGGATGTTGCGCAAGCGATGCCTGCGGCTATGAGTGTGGAGGTTTTTCATAATTTTACTTTGCTACATGACGACATCATGGATCAAGCGCCATTGCGTAGAGGTCATGCTAGTGTTCATAAAAAATACGACACCAACACCGCTATTTTATCGGGTGATGCGATGATGATCAGCGCTTATCAATGGTTGGAAAATTATGCTTCGCATCCCTTATATGGGCATATAATAGCAACTTTTTCTCAAGTTGCGATGGATGTTTGTAGGGGACAACAAATGGATATGGATTTTGAAAAGAGTGAGTCGGTGACCGTGGCGGATTATTTGGAAATGATTAAATTAAAGACTGCGGTACTACTTGGTGGCGCCTTAAAAATAGGTTCGTTGATTGGAGGAGCGAACTTAGCAGATGCCGATCAGTTTTATGAATTCGGGATTTCGGCTGGACTAGCTTTTCAAATTCAAGATGACATTTTAGATTCCTTTGGTGACGAAGCCCTCATTGGCAAGCAACCGGGTGGTGACATCCTACAAAATAAGAAAACCTTTTTGTTATTAAAGACCTTGTCAAAAGTTGACAACCCACAAAAACTGATCGACTTCCTCCACGTGGAAAACGACCCCGCGACAAAAATAAATTACATCAAAGAACAAATGGTATCAAGCGGGGCATTGGACGATGCGGATTTATTGCGCGATGATTATTACGAGAATAGCTTGGCCTTTCTGGACAATATGTCCATCTCCCCAAGCCATAAGGACTTCTTTAGTGACATAGCTTTACGGATGGCTCGACGCAGTTTTTAAGATAGACTCTTCATCATTTCACCTTTACTTTTCACTTCCAAACAAGAATAAAAAATACATAAGCTAATTAGAATCAGCATCTGATCCGTTTATAAACGTTTATAAACGTATGTAAACGTTTATAAACGGATAAAGCCAAACATAGTACTCATCTTTGCACCACATTAAAATTGTACAAGATGAAGTCAACAAATAAAATCAACAACCCGCACGATAAGTACTTTAAATTAGCCTTTTCTCATAGGGACTTGGTAATAGACTTTATAAGAGTATTTGTTCCAAACGAGGTAAGGTCAAAAATAGACTTGCGTACGATAAAGAAACTGGACACGAGCTATATTACGGAGGGTTTGGAAACCTTCTTCTCTGATGTGGTTTATGCTGTAAAATACCGTACAAAAACAGGTATAAAGGAGACAAAGCTCTGTTTTTTACTGGAACACAAAAGTCATTTGGAAAGTTTTGTAGAAATACAATTACTTCGCTATATGCTCGAACGATGGCTGAATCATGTCATAAACAAAGAAGAACTAGAATTGATTGTACCCGTCATAGTCTATCATGGTAAGAAGAAATGGGAAAAAAAATCACTTCGTGACCTAATTTTAGTGCCAGATGAGTATTTTAGGAAATTTATCCCTAACTTTGAATATCTACTAGTAGATATAAGTATTCTTTCTGATTCAGAAATATTAAGCTTGAAAGCTGCCGCAAAGCTTCAAAATAGCTTAATGGCTCTACGATTTGGAAGGGATCGCGCTTATGTTAGTAGGCATTTTGCAAAAATACTTAACTTATACACGGACTATATCCAAAGTATAGGCGGAAAAAATTTCTTTGATGGCACAATCGTTTATCTTATGCAGACTACAAAATTTTCCAACACAGAAGCCAAACAAGTCTTTAAACAACTTGATTCTTCACTAAAAAAAGAAGCCATGTCAACTTATGATAACATTATTCAAGCTGGTATTGAACAGGGGATTGAACAAGGGATTGAACAAGGGATTGAACAAGGGGTTGAGAAGAACACTTTCATTGTAGCTAAAAAAATGGTTAAACAGGGTTTTGAAGATAATCAAATTTTGGCCTTACTTACTACGATTTCTCAGAGAGAAATTGATTCGATTCGGAAGGAAATCAGTTCGTAAACCATATAAAGCTCTAGAGATGAAAGAAGCCATGTCAACTTATGATAACATTATTCAAGCTGGGATTGAACAGGGGATTGAACAAGGGATTGAACAGGGGATTGAACAAGGTAAGCATAAGATCACCCTCAATACCATAAAAAAAATGATTCAACAGGGTTTTGAGGATAATCAAATTCTGGCCTTATTTACTACTATTTCTCAGAGAGAAATTGATTCGATTCGGAAGGAAATGAAAAAGTAATAATCAATCTATTGTCTCAACGACAGGTACTATTCCTAATTTTCCTTTATACCCAATAATTCGTTTAGCCTGTAGTAGAGATTTCAAGCGATTAGGCGCAAAGGAATCATCCGCTGAAAATAAACTTTCGATGGCAACTTTTGCCTTATCCACTCCTGCATGAATGAATTTACCTTTTCCTAAATAAATACCTACATGCGAGATTCTTTCCTTTTTTTGTGGAGTCGCCTTTCGCCCAAAAAATAGTAAATCTCCCTTTTGTAATTGGGATAATTTTTTATCTATTGGAATTTCTTTTCCTACCTTGACTTGCTGCGAAGCATCTCTTGGAAACATAATTCCATTTTGGAGCATGACGTTTTTTGTGAACCCACTACAATCCAATCCTTTGCCTGAAGTGCCCCCCCAAACATAAGGAGCGCCTAGGTAAGAATAGGCCGCTTTTTCAATATTGTCAGCATTTAGCTTCCTTGTATCCAACCAATCATCATAGTTCATTAGTTTTTCCGAAAGGATAAAGGCTTGAGTACCATCAGGCAACGCAACTAAAGTAAAATCACCATCAAAGTTTATTTTTCTTACAATATTTCCTGTTAGGAGATCGGTTACAATTTGGGCTTTGGTATCTGGTTCCTTATAGGCATAACCTAGTCCTTCAATAAAGATTACTTTTTGGGCTTTCTCCCATTCTTCATATTCCTTTTTTGTCATCTGAACAAAAGCACCCGCATTCATCCATTTGATATATTTTTCAGGTGTTTGCACAAAATACCAATGTCCTTCTTGCTTGTATATTTTGAGTGACATTCCCATTAAGGCTTGGGTTTCCAATCCAGAGGAGACGGCTGGTTTGGAACGTAAATTTGCTACGGACAAATTAACAATACCGTAGATTTTTTCAAGATTACTATCGGGCAATAGCTTAATATCGTCTTTCACCTTGATTTGGGCTTCTCTGAATTTTTGAAGTAAATTCTCCTTCGCTTCTGGCAAGTTCGTTTCACCCGAAAGGGTCACCGACTTATTCTTGATAGTTGGCTTAATGACAAAAATAGACGTTCTACTATCTGGTGCAAACTCCGCTTTTGTATCTTTTGTAAGCTTATTAGATTGTGTCAGCAGCTTGGAAGTTCCACAGGCGGAAAGACCAAGAAGAAAAAGGCATATTATCGAAAAAAGTTTCATATTGCTGGGTTTAGAATGCTAAGGTAGGATATTTTAGGTAATAAATCTTGAAACCATTATTGAGAAAGTGTAATATATTATACATACAAAAAAAGCTTATTAGCCAATTAGTTAGTATATTTGCTAGATGCTAATAAAAGCTATAGCCATATAGTAATTTTAATATTCTGAAGTGAAACTAAACTCAATTTCAGGATGATTTTCTTTCACACTATTGAGTGTCCATTGGGTTTCGGCAA
>CAYRVZ010000033.1:0-11964 GCA_964427815.1 uncultured Saprospiraceae bacterium
CTTCGGCGTTCATTGGGCTACGCCTGTTCAAATGCCTTCGGCGTTCATTTAGGCTACGCCTGTTCAAAATGCCTTCGGCGTTCATTGGGCTTCACCTGTTCAAATGCCTTCGGCGTTCAAGAAGGATTAGTTGAAATAACATTGGAATTATTCATACTACATAATCTGTATGAACGGCTCGTAAGAGCCACATGAACGCCGCAGGCATTTGAACGCCGCAGGCAGATGAACGTCCGAAGGACACATGAACGCCGCAGGCAAATGAACGTCCGAAGGACAAAATAAACGCCTTTTCTAAATAATCAAATAAAAAAAGTTAAATTTACGTCTTACTCTAAACTAATTGACCTATGCTTCAAAGTACTTTTCCTACAATTTTTTATTGCGTCTTTCTTTTCTTTCTTTCACCCTCATTAAACGCCCAAGTCCATAGAATTGAAGGTTGGGAGCACATTCAAAATGAAGATTTTGTGGCAGCAAGAGCCAGTTTTTTGAGTACGCTCAAACAGAAACCTAAAGATGTGGACGCCCTGTGTGGACTTATCTTTATTGATGAAACGAGGGCAGACTACGCAGAATACAAAAAGCATATTCGCCAATTGATAGACGCTAAGGCGGATTTACCCCATTATTTTGGTTTATTTAATCAGTTGTATGAGGAAGAAGATCCCACAGCTATTTTGGCGATGGATATTCCCGAAGAATTGAAGCTTGGTGCACGATCAGATTGGGCAGATTCCCTGTTTTTTGATAGGAAGTTTAAAGAAAGTATTTTGGCCATGCGGGACATTCAAGGGGATTTTGACTGGTCAGTAATAGGTCCTTTTAACAACGTTTCTGGTAGCGGATATGTAGAAGAATGGCCCATCGAACGGGAGGCATTTAGTTTGGATTCGACCTATCAGACAGATGATTTTGAATTAAAGTGGAATCAACGAATATTACGCTCGCCTTGGGGAGATGTTGTATTTAAGGATGCTTTGCCTGCCAAAAATGAAGGAACCTACTATGCAAATACTTTTTTGACAATACCAGAAGATCGTAAAGTTCAATTAAGGATAGCTAGGACAGCGCCGATGAAAATTTGGATGGATGATGACTTGATTTTTCAACAAAATAAAAATATTAGTTTCGGTTCTGATTTTGAACGAGTTGAAATAACACTGAGTAAAGGAACGCATCGACTACTGGTCAAACTAGCTCCTTTGCCAGAAGAGGGCTCAAATAGTAAGCTTGATCTAAGCTTTCATGAACAACAGGATATCGGAATTTCTTCTCGGTACCGGTTTTCGAATTATGAATATAATAGGAATCCTTCTTTCAGCATAAGAATTACAGATCTAAAAGGAGTCGCTTTTAAAGATATTTTGAGTAGTTTTGAGGGTCAGTATCTACGACAAAACTTTGCGGCAATAACCTCAAGGACTCCTTTGATTTCATATTTTAAACATAAAATTGAAGCGCAACCAGAAGACTTAAAAAATTATTATCTGTTAGCAAAGGCCTTTCTTAAATATGGTTTAAAAACAGAAGGAGAAGAAGTCTTTGCAAGTTTTGCGGAAGCACAACCATCATTTTTTCTACATTATTTATTAGCAAAGTTTTATGTCGTAAATAATAAAGGAGAAAAAGCTGAAGTATTGATTTCTGGGGTAGATGAAAAAAAACTTCCCATTTTTGCCGTCATGCAAGCAAAGTTAATGGAAATTGACAAAGAAAAAAAAGAAGAAGAATATCTAGAGGCATTGGATAAACTACTGGCAGTGTCCCCCACACACTGGAAAACTATTTTTGCTAAGTTGGATTATTTTGCTGAAAAAGGAAAGACAAAAGAAAAGCGTTTTTTTATCAAACAATATCTAAAAGAACACCCAAATAAAAAATACAAAAAAAGATTAAAACCATATCTGGAAGACGATAGCTACAAGCCCTCGTCCTATACGCCACGGACGGATAAGGAGAAAGATAAAGAGGCCAAAGAGGCAATGAAAAGGATGCGGAAAAAATTTATTGTGGACGATTATGCGGCAGTGATTGATTATTACAAAAATAAGGAAAAAACAGACAAGGTTATTAAACTATATGACCAAATCATATCGATCTATCCGTATACTACTTATAGGCGAAAAGAAAAAGCAAAGTACCTATTTGAAAAAAATAGAGAAGAGGAAGCTATCATTGTTTTGAATGAAGTGCTTTCCATTAATCCTTATGATGCCGATGCCCTTGAAAGAATGGGGGATATTTACTTTGAAAAAGAGGAGAAGGAAAAAGCTTTGGTCTTCTATAGAAAAGCGGTTAAGCTAAATGTCCGTTCTTATAGATCAAAACCGATTTTGGATAAAATTGAGAAAATAAAAAATAAGAAGTCTGCAAAAAAATATTTTCAACCACTCACTTTCGACGAAGTTTTGGCAGATTCTGTAAGGTGGAACAATTTATACCCCAATGAAGAATCCGTTATTTTACTTTATACTGAAGAAGGATTGTTGGATAAAGAAAATGAAATGGATTTTAATCAAAAGTTGATGATTAAAATCCAAAATGAAGCGGGTGCTAAATATTGGACGGAAGCAAACTTTGGCTTCTTAGGAAGTATTTCTTTTGTAAAGGTGATCAAACCCGACGGAAGAACCAATAGTCCTAGTAGAAGCTACGGTCGAATGGTGTTTAAAAACCTACAGGCTGGAGACATTATCCAAATAGAAGGTAACTCGAAAATGGATGTTACCAAAGAAATACCTAATGAAATGTATCACATTGTGGGCGCTTCTTTTGAAGTGCCTTTATATAGTTCTAGAATCGAATACATCATACCGAAAGAAAAAAAATTGGCAGTACAGTGCAATAGATTTGATTGTACATATAAGCAAAAATCATTTGGTGAAAACCATTCCTATCTGTGGGATTTTAAGGAGGTGAAAAAGATGGATCGAGAAGATGCTGTGAAGGATTATTTGGATAGCTATACTTGGATTATGAGTAGCACAATGACGGACTGGGCAAAAGTTGTGGATTGGTATCAACATAAAACTTACGCTAGGTTAGAACCCAATTACGAGGTGTTAAATACCATTGAAATGGTTATTGAAAAGGGAATGACTGATGAAGAAAAAGTATTGGCTTTATATAATTATTTGACAAAGGAAATTACTTATTCTTTTGTTTCTTTTCTTAATTCTAGTTACACCCCCAAACGACCAGGAGCCACCCTGTCAGGAAAAATAGGGGACTGTAAAGATGTTGCGACATTGATGATTAGTATGTTGCGAGAAGTAGGTATTCCCGCTTGGTATGTGTTAGTTCGTAGCGGTAGTTTTACAGAAAAGACTCCTTTGCCGACTATCTCTGCTTTTAATCATGTAATAGTGGGGTACCAATTAGCGGAAGGAAAAATGCAATACTTAGATTTGACGACAGATTATTTTCCGCATTATGTTTTGCCCGAATCAGATGCCAGTGCTTGGGCTTTGTTAATAAAGGATGGTGAGAAAGATGTGTTTCGTTTGCCAGACCAAACCATTAGCGAGGAAAAGAGCCGTTTTAATATTAAAATTAAAGCCAAACTTTTAGTAGATAGAAGTCTTGAATTGGATGTCCAATATACGGGGTTTGGCGTCTTGGGTGGTATGCTTCGAGAATCGCTGAATCGAGTGAGTACCCTTGAAGATCGTAAAAAATTTTTGACCACTTATTTTGCAGAAGGCGTTTTTGATCACTTAATTCTGAAGGGTTTTGGGTTTGAAAATTTAAAAAATATAACTGCACCGCTTCTCGGGAAGATGCAAATGAAAGCGTATAATCATGCCGAAAAAGTTAGTGACTTTTTTATCGTTCAGATTCCGATGTTAAAAGGGGTTACTACCCGACCGGCACTCTTCTCTCAAAAACGATATAATAATTTAGATTTGAGTCAGTTGTTTGAATTGACGCCGACTTATCAGCACATAGAATTACAACTACTTAAAAAGTGGAAATTGATGAGTTTACCCAAAAACATTTTAATAGACAATGAATTTGGACATTATGAGTTGTCCTTTGAGCGTATGTCGGATGGCGTGTTGATTCAAAGGGCTTTAAAGTTTAAAAATCGCTTAGTGAAGCATGAAGACTATGATGCTTTTAAAGCATTCTACCTAGAAATTCTTGATGCAGATAGAATAAAGCTAGGGTTGCGTACTGCCTTATGATGAATAAGCAAGCTAATTGCTAAAAGAGAAATTTGGACGAAAAACATTAATATTGTGATGTAAATCGAGCTGCTATTTTATGCTGAAACCACAAGACGGGTTGCGCTCGTTTGTCCATCATCTTTGAGTCACAATTAAAAAATTGTTGGTATTCGAAAATGTTAGATCCAAAACGGTTGATTAAAGTTTGGATACGGCTTTCCGATGAGACAAAATCATTTTGAATGTATCCAACCACCCAAGCGCGATAGGCTTCGTCGTGCCATTCAAGTAAGTCTAGTAGGAAGGTATCATCCGTATAGTTGGACATAAAATGGCGAGCAAGTAATCCATGGCCATGTTTATTATCCAATCGGTGCTCTTGGTATTTAAAAGTATCATGCACGATAGCAGCCAAGCGCAAACGATTTTTTCTATCGGAGTTCTGCACTAATCGATCTATATTTTTTAACACATGGACGACATGCGTACCTACATTTTTTTCTGGATGACCGATGGCAGGGCTTGCCCATTGAAATCCAGTTTTTACTTCAGGATGCGCCAATAGTTTTGCTTCCAAATTGGTTTGGGGGATAATTTGCCAAGGATAAAAAGTCCGATTGGTTGTCATGAATGACTAACTTTAAGTGTTTTAAGTTCTTGGGAAGGAATTTTCTTGTAGTAGCTTGCGCAAAAATATAGCCAAATTTTGTATCTTTAGCCAATGAATTTCAATCGGCGAGTTATTGAAGTTATACTTTAATGGTTATTGAGCCGTTTATTTAAAAACAAAAATCATGTACAAACAAAAAATTTCTTTGCTAGCCATAATGCTTTTTGTGGCCATGGGCATGCAAGCTCAAACAATTATCGGCACTTGGAGAACCATTGACGATAAAACATTGGAGGCAAAATCTTACATCACTCTCTACGAAGAAGATGGAAAAATTTTTGGAAAAGTAACTAAACTTTTACAAAAAGACCCTAAAACGACCATCTGTGACCTATGTCCTGATGATCGCAAAGGTCAATTAGTGATGGGTATGGTCTTATTAAAAAACTTGAAAAAAAGCGGATCGACTTGGAAAGGAGGCAAAATTTTAGACCCCAATAATGGTAAAATCTATTCTTGCAAAGCCTGGCTTGATGTGTCTAATTCGGATAAATTACATTTGAGAGGCTACATAGGGCCTTTTTATAGAACGCAGACCTGGTATAGAGTAGAGTGATTTTGCTCCTATCCCGTTCAATACAAGCTTCAACAGATATGTTGAAGCTTGTTTTGTTTCGCGCTTTTGACTACTTTTGCACCTCTTAAATATAAATAAAAAATATATGTCTACCTCTTACGAGCAAATAAACGAGCTAAACGAACAGATATCCCAAGAATATCGGCATATTGATGCGATTTACAACGAGACGAAAAAAGTAATTGTTGGGCAGGAGCGAATGATAGAGCGTTTGTTGATTGGCCTATTAACCAAAGGGCATATTCTCCTAGAAGGACTGCCTGGTTTGGCCAAAACCTTGGCAGTAAGTACTTTGTCGAAAGTCATTCAGGCGGATTTTCAAAGAATTCAGTTTACCCCGGATTTATTACCATCAGACGTGACGGGTACAATGATTTATAATCCTGGTACCCAGGAATTTAAAGTAAGTAAAGGACCCATTTTTTCTAATTTTGTCCTGGCTGATGAAATCAATCGGGCTCCAGCAAAAGTCCAAAGCGCACTACTAGAAGCCATGCAAGAACGTCAAGTAACCATCGGAGGACAAACCTTCAAACTGGAGGAGCCATTTCTAGTCATGGCTACCCAAAACCCCATCGATCAAGAAGGAACTTATCCGCTGCCCGAAGCTCAAAAGGATAGATTTATGTTACACCTGACGATTGATTATCCTAGTAGAGAAGACGAGCGTGAAATTATGCGTAGAAGCCTGTCCAAAGATGGTTTTGCTTCCGTCAATCCAATTATTAATATTGAGGTGATTCAAGATTTACGTAAGTTAATTCGGAAAGTCTATTTAGATGAACAGATTGAAAATTATATTTTAGATATTGTATCGGCTTCCAGAGAACCTAAGCAGGCTAGACTAAGCGAATTGTCACCTTTTATTAATTATGGTGCTTCGCCAAGAGCTAGTATCAACTTGGCTATTGCTGCCAAAGCAGTCGCTTTTTTAAATAAACGGGGGTTTGTCATTCCTGAAGACGTGCGAAATATTGCGCCTGATATTATGCGTCATAGGATCGGAACCACTTTTGAAGCAGAGGCAGAATTGGTGACGACGGATGATATTGTCCAACAGATTTTAGATAAAGTGATGGTGCCTTGAAAAGAACGAATATTTTATTAATATTATTAATTCTTTGGACTTTTATTGGCTATAGTCAAACGGCTGCACTAGATAAGTTCTGCATGGACTATCTCGGCGAAAGAGCGAATAGCCTAAAGGTTAAAACTTATGCAGTCCGAATTGACGAAATGGAAGGTGGAGTCGTTGTTTTGAAAAAAGAACAAGAAACCATCAAAGGTGTACTCTATTTTCCGAAAGAAAAGAAAGCGCTCCAAATGAGGGGGTCGGATGCTATTTTGTACCTTCGTGATAAGCAAGGATTTGACCATGGTGAAATAGCTTACAGTATTGAAGATGACCAGTTTACGGGAGCGATCCTGAGTAGCTTGGAACAAAAGACATCAACCATTAAAGGTGCTTTTACCGAAGATGTCCCCGTTATTCCCCCAGCTTGTTACGTGGACAAATGGTTGAATTACCAGCAAGGAACGCTTGGGGAAGAGACCGTTCACTTATATTTACAACGTATTGGAAATGGAGATATTCAAGGTTTGATGTATTTACCAAATTACAAAATTGGGGCTTTTGTCTCTGGTATTATCGTGGATGGTGTCGTGGATTTGATGGTCACATCTAATGCGGGAATTAAGATGGGACAGATTACTGGACGCCTGAAGAAGGACCACTTTAATGCCCTTTATACGGACCAAAAAGGAATAAGGAAAAAAATTAAAAGTACGTCGATTATTTCCGACAATCTGAGTTGTTATAGTGATATCACCCAAAACTTTAGGTATAGTATTATTTATCCAAAGCTTGAGGTTAGTTCTTTTGATGATACAATGGATCAACGTGCAAATGATTGGATTAAGACATTGGAAAAAGAAAAAACGAAGAATAAATCGAGTAGGCACAATACACTATTGAATGCCCCATCGGCTTATAGTTTTGTTGATTTACATTGTCGAGATGAACGATATTTTAGTGGATATCAAATTGCTTATTTACCAAATAATCATACTTATACCACCCACGCCCTAAACTTTGACTTGCGTAAAAAATCCTTCATACAAATGGACGACCTTTTTATCTCATCCCCTCAAATTAAAGCAATGGTTAGAGTGGCCTTTCAAAAAAAATTGGCTACACACACTTTAAAAGAAAACCCTGATTTTAAAAAATGGATAAGAACAGAAAGTTTTGATAATTTTGTAATTCAACCTGACGGTATTTTATTTAGTAGTAATTTTCACCCTGTTTTTGGACAACAGCACGTCTTGTTTCCTTATCTTTTGTTGAAGCCTTATTTGAAAAGTAAAAAAATATATAAGTATTTTCGTAAGTTAAAATGAAGACTAAGCGCACAAATATGACCCCCACGGAACTGCTTAGAAAAGTCCGTCAATTGGAGATAAGTACTCGCCAAAAAACCAAAGATATGTTTTCGGGTGGTTACCATAGTCATTTTAAAGGGATGGGTATTACTTTTAGCGAAGTGCGTCCTTATCAATATGGAGATGATATCAGAAATATAGATTGGAACGTGACGGCTAAAACGGGTGATCCGCATATTAAGATATTTGAAGAGGAGCGAGAATTATCTGTTTTGTTGGTGGTTGATATTTCTCATTCGACATTGTTTGGGGTGCATGGACAAAGCATTTCCAATCAGATTACGGAGATATGCGCCTCCTTGGCAGTCACGGCAGAACGCAATGGAGACAAAATAGGATTAATGCTCTTTGCGGCTGAAAAAGAGTCCTATATCCCAGCAAAAAAGGGAAGAGCCCAATTGATGAAACTCTTAAGAGAGTTATTAGTACTTGAAGCGGCCGAGAAGAAAACGAATATTGAACAGTCCTTAAAGTTTTTGAGAAGAGTTGCTAAAAAGCATCACTTAATCTTTTTGCTTTCTGATTTTTTGGATTTGAATTATACAAAAGAACTTTCTTTGCTTTCGCGAAAACATGAGGTGATAGGTATTCGAATTTGGGATCCCTTTTATGATAATTTACCTCATGCGGGTCTGGTGCGTACCAAGGATTCAGAAACAGGATCAGAAAAAGTTATTGATTTTGCTGGAGAAGATCGAACCAAACTAGAACAAACTTATAAAAACTATTCAGCGTATTTTGAAGATGCTTTTATTAAGGCAAGAGCCCGTCAATTGACTATTAAAACAGATGCTTCCGTGCATCGTGCCTTATTGGCTTTTTTTAATCAAAGATTAAAAAAATAGCAGATGCAGACATTCATAAAATTCATCTTTCTTTTCTTGTTATTTATACCGATGGCTCTTTGGGCACAAGTACCTACCGTGACACTGACCCTTGATAAAGATACAGTACAGATTGGAGATGTGGTTCATGTAGCCGCTCGTGTGTTGTTTAATGAACAAAGTAAAGTGTTAAATTCTGCATTGGAGGACATGCCGAAGAGTGAACATTGGGAAATGGTCGGACGTGTTTATTTATCGAAAGATGATTCCCTTGACGCTAAAGGACGGACCCTTAAAATAATTCACGAATCTTTTGACGCACTAGTCTTTTTAGAAGAAGGATGGTTAGAATTCGACCCAGCTGTCTATCAGGTACAAGATAGAGATTCGACCTATACGGTTCAATCGGAGTCCGTTAGAGTTTATGTCAAGCCTGTGATTGCGGTGAGCGATATACCTGCTGACCTAAAAACGATAATCAAAGAACCCCTGACTTTTCAGGATTTTTTACCTTGGATTATAGGTTTATCCATTTTAGGTCTGGCGATCGCTTTCTTTTTCTACTTGCGAAATCGAGAGCCTGATCGGGTGTTAGCGAAACCTACTCAACCGAGCGTACCTCCGCGAGAAAAAGCCATCAAAGACCTAAAACTATTGTTGACCGAATCTACCTGGAAACAACATCCCAAAAAAACGCAAGTGGAACTTTCGCAAATTGTCAGGCAGTATATTGAATGGGAATTTAAAATACCCGCACTAGAAAATACGACTAGGGAAATCGATCGCTCCTTAAAAAAATACCTAAGTTCGAATCAGCGAAACGTTTTACTTAAATTGTTGAACAACGCGGATATGGTTAAATTTGCCAAATTAACAATGCCCAGCAGAAGGCACCAAGAAAGCCTGGAAGAAGCCATTCAATGGGTTAGCCAAAACAGTTTCGAATGATTTTTTGCTTAGAGATATTGCCCATTAATTTGGTCTGGAGTCAGCCTTTTTGGTTGACGCTCATTCCCTTAATAGCCTACCTGTTTTGGCGAAAGCAAAAAACAAAAAAGGATAATTCCTACTTGGCTATTCCCGCTATCGGACAAACAACCATGAGCCTTACACCCAAAAAAATAGCTTACCAATACGGTTTCTGGTTACCTCTATTTGCGATGTTGAGTTTAGTTTTGGCGATGGCGAGACCTCAAAAAATATTACATCATCAAGAATATAAGGGCGAAGGTATTGAAATAATGCTGGTACTGGATGTCAGCCCGAGTATGTTGGCATTGGACTTTGACCCTAATCGACTTGAAGTAGCTAAAGAGCTTGCTGTTGATTTTGTGCAGAAGCGAAAAGGAGATAAAATAGGCTTGACGGTTTTTTCGGGAGAGGCGTACACCAAATGTCCTTTAACCATGGACTATGGAACTTTGACTAAACTAATTGAGGAAGTTACGCCAGAAGGACTAGAATATGGGACTGCGATAGGAATGGGGATGGCCACGGCAATCAACCAGCTAAAAGAAGGAAAAGCCAAAAGTAAAATTATGGTTTTGCTAACTGATGGTTTTAATAATGTAAAAACGATGGATCCTTTGGAGGCTACTGGATTTGCCAAGACAATGGGGATTAAAGTTTATACCATTGGAATGGGTACAAAAGGTATTGTCAAAATGCCAACTTCTTTTTTTAACGGCAAGTTGATTTTTGCTCCTGCCAAATCTGATTTTGATGAAGAACTTTTAATGAAAATCGCAAAAGAAACGGGCGGTATCTATCAACAAGCCAATACAAAGGAAAAACTAAAAGCCATTTATAAGAAAATTAACCAACTGGAACGCTCCAAAATTGATGTCATAACCCATCATCAAAAGATTGAATACTTTAGACCTTTTTTGCTTTTGGGGATGGCTTTGTTCTGTGTGTATTGGTTGTTGTTATTTCTTTGGATTCGCCCATTACCATAATCTCCGATTAGCTTTGGAGCCTGAATCTTTTTTCGCTGGCGTCACTTGCTGTTATTCTTGCAAGGGATTCAGCTTCAAAGTCTAAGATTATGCAAAAATAACTTTGTTGGTGTGGTGACGATTACCCACATAGTACTACCTTTTAGATACACCGCAACTCTACACTTGTTTTAGAAATTATAGTAAAAAGGTCAACTCTGCTCCTGTTTTCCGCAGTCGCTGGTGATATAGACCATTTTCCCAAAGTTTGACAATAGGCTGATTTATACCTAGAACAGAGTTGACACTAAAATAGGCTTACTTTTTTATGCAACGGGTGCTGCCGCTTCTTTTTTAGATCCAGTGAGCATAAACTCGTTAACCACTATTTCTGCAAGGGTGCGCTTAATCCCATCCTTGTCTTCAAAAATGTTGTACTTCAGTTTGCCTTGGACAGCAACTTGATTTCCTTTTTTGAGTTGCTTGGCCATACGTTCGGCAGATTTACCCCAAGCGACGATTCGGTGCCATTGAGTTTCTGTTATCCACTCATTGTCCTTTTTGTAGGCTTCGTTGGTGGCTAAAGTTACCCGAGCAACGTGATTGCCATTGTCAAATTTTTTCAATTCGACATCTTGACCTAAATGACCGATCAATAAAACGTGGTTACGTAAGTTATTCATAATAAAAAGTTTTGTAGACGCTGCGCATTTGTGTTAGACGCAACTCCGATTAAAAGATGTGATCCGATTTCCGAATCAACTGACGATGCAAAGATGAGGGCCGTGTCAAGTAGTATTCGTTTAATAAACGTTTACTTACGTTTGTAAACGTTTGTAAACGTTTACAAACGGATATCTAACTGATAACCAGTTAGATAGGGGGTGTGCATTTTTTTGCTTTAAATAAGGTGAAACTTATAGTAAAAGAAATAATCGGCATATTAGGACTCAGATGTTGCTATTTTCCGCAAGGAGAAAGTAAAGAATTGTGGCGGAATATTTTTCTACTAGATGAATTTGCACTATGTTTAGGTGGAGAATTAAATCAATCACGCCAAAAAATAAAGGTATGAACCAAACTTTGAGCATAACGGGATACGTCACCAAAGAGGAAAAAGTAAGCGGATTGAAAGGACATCGAATGAGGAACACTTTGGTTTTAGATGTGAACCATCCTTTTCCGGGATATTTTGGACAAGATATGTTTGAGCAGTCGGTGGCAGGATCCATCATTTTTGTGACCAAAAAACAGCATACTTGGGAGCAAATTTTACGAGCTAAGAAGCGGATAAATTTATATCTTGACATGGATGTGGACATTACGAAAGCTAAAGTCACGA
>CAYRVZ010000033.1:12064-17057 GCA_964427815.1 uncultured Saprospiraceae bacterium
CGGATAAATTTATATCTTGACATGGATGTGGACATTACGAAAGCTAAAGTCACGATGTGGAACAAGACTTTTCATGGTATTCGAGCAAATAATTTTCAAGGTCTCCACCATGTGGAAGCCTTTCAAAAAGCATTAGTGGAAGAGGGATTTTCAATGGCACGTAGCCGTTCAATGCACGAAGAGGAAGAGGCGCTCATTAATTTAAAAAAGTTCTTCTTCTTGGAAAAAGTTGAGGAAAAAGAATATCGAGATGTAATCAAAAAGGATATGGCTTATGTCTTACTTGACAAACAGGTGAACTGGGCAGTTTTCCGAAAGGTCACAACCTCTGTCAAACAGAATATCTCAGATTCCAGTTTCGATGTAGCCAAAGGCGCTTTTTACTTAGATAATGCCATTGTGGACATGATACGGATATTCAAGCCAGGGATTTCCGTGGAGCTCCTTACGGAAATCAAAGATATGTACGCGAAGTACATTACCAAGTACAGTTCATGACTGTTTTTCGGTCAAAATGAGTCATTTGTCTATAGTTTACATGTAAGAAAATCTTTTTTACTATCTTGTGGTCAAAAAAATGGAACCAGGAAAAATCTCAAGATTACCCTCAGAAGGTTATGACTTTAAGTTTGGTGACTATATCTCCAAAGCTTGGAAGATGTTATCAGCAAATGCAGGTACCTTTATTGTTTTCGTACTTATTATAGTTGTTGTATCTCTCATCGCACAATTAATACCATTTATAGGCCGTCTGGCATCTACAATAATTTTGACGCCAGCGTTTTCTGCGGGATATTGGTATCTGGCTAGACAAGCGGATCAGGATGGACATGCTGAATTAAATACGGGCTTCCAAGGCTTTAGTGAGCTAGGCAAAATAATACCAGTTATTCTATTAAAGATGGTTGTATTGTCAGTTGCCGCTATTCCTTTTATACTGGTCGTAGGTGTTGGTCTGTATTCTTGGTATGAAGATTTACAATTAAATCCTACTACAGCACTTGATAATCTACCAACTTTTGGTTTGATTGGCTTTGTACTAGCACTGATACCTTTTTACTTTATGGTATCCTATTTGTTTGCCTTACCGTTAGTTCTATTCAAGAATATGGGCGCTTGGGAAGCGATGGAGGCGAGTCGAAAAATTGTAAGTAAGAAGTGGTTTGCTTTTTTTGGCTTACTGTTTGTTGCGGGATTTATTGCGGGATTGGGTTTATTGCTATTGGTTATCGGCGTACTCTTTACGGCTTCCATGTCTAGTTTGGCGACATATTCGGCATACAAAGACATTGTAGGGTTTGATAATGAAGATGAAGAAGATGATGAAATAGACCATTTGATTGCATAATTAGTCCATCTTTTTCTACTAAGAGATAAATAGCCGAATGTATGGTATGCATTCGGCTATTTTTATATTAATAAAATTGTATAAATAAATTCATAAAAAAGCCATTTGGCATGATATTTATATATAATATGAGGTAAAAATAAATGCTCGTTTTCTTTGAACCAACATTTATCTTTCAAAGTCCGTACTTTTGCGACGGTTTTTCTAACAGATTAAATTTATAAACATGAACATTGCCGTAGTTGGTACCGGATACGTAGGCTTAGTTTCAGGTACTTGTTTTGCTGAAACAGGCAACAACGTTATTTGTGTCGATATCGATGCAAAGAAAGTAGAAAGAATGAAGAATGGGGAAGTCCCTATTTATGAGCCTGGGCTCGAAGTTCTTTTTGAACGAAATACTCGCCAAGGAAGGTTGAGTTTTACAACAGATTTAGCCGAAGGCATTAAAGATGCTGAAGTTATTTTCTTAGCTTTACCAACACCTCCTGGAGAAGGCGGTGCTGCTGACCTGAAGTATATCTTAGGAGTAGCAGATGACCTAAGCAAAATTATCACTGATTACAAGGTTATTGTGGATAAAAGTACTGTGCCCGTTGGTACAGGTGAAAAAGTACATGCAATTCTTGCTAAGAATTTGAGTACTGATTTGTTTGATGTTGTCTCTAATCCAGAATTTTTGAGAGAAGGAGTCGCAGTTGAAGACTTCTTGAAGCCTGACCGCGTCGTTATTGGTACGACTTCTGAGCGTGCTCAAAAAGTTTTAACGAATTTGTATGAGCCATTTGTCAGACAGGGCAATCCTATTTACTTTATGGATAAGCGTTCTGCTGAAATGACTAAATACGCTGCAAACTCATACCTCGCTGCTAGAATTTCATTCATGAATGAGATTTCTAACTTGTGTGAAAGAGTAGGTGCAGATGTCGATAACGTCCGTAAAGGAATGGGATCAGATAGCCGTATCGGTAAGCGTTTCTTATTTCCTGGAGTTGGATACGGCGGAAGCTGTTTCCCGAAGGATGTACAAGCTTTAGCGATGACTGCGGATGAGTTTGACTACGATTTCAGAATATTGAAGTCTGTCATGGCCGTAAATGCGGATCAAAAGAAAATTTTGTCCACAAAGATTAAGCGCTATTTCTTAGGAGATATGAAAGGTAAGAAGATTGGTGTCTGGGGATTGGCTTTTAAGCCTAATACAGATGACATCAGAGAAGCTCCTGCGTTAGAAATCATTCAAGACTTGTTAGATGCGGGTGCAACTATCATTGCATACGATCCAGAAGCAATGGATAATGTGAAGAACGAAGTCTTTGGCGACAAGATTCAATATGCAAGTGAGCCGTATGAAGTACTAAATGATATCGATGCTTTGGCTATCGTTACGGAATGGAGTGCTTTTAGAAACCCTGACTTTTCCATCTTTGGAGAAAAATTAAATGGTAAGGCTATTTTTGATGGTCGTAACTTATATTCTTTAAGAAAAATGAAAGAATTGGGTGTCTATTATGATAGTATGGGTCGTAATAAAGTTGGATAATTTAGCTTTATTAACTTGAAAATATAAGCCAGTAGTGTTAGTCACTACTGGCTTTTTTATTTGTCTAGATGTCGAACTTTCCAAAAGTCGGTAACTTTTGGAAAGTGGTGGTATGACTCGGGGCTAGTCATAAAACTTGACGACCTATAGCGTCATCGTTTGAAGCGCTCGCATTATTTTTATCACCTTTTACCTCTTTATGTTCTATCCGCGAAAATCCGTTTCCTCCGTGTTCCATCCCCTATCCTTTGCGCCTCTACCGCTTATAGCCCTATTCTAACAAAGAAAAGGCATGCCGAAGCATGCCTTTCAAGTTATACATTGAAGTTAATATTAGTCAAAGTCAAATTTAATACCCTGCGCTAACGGTACATCTTTACCATAATTGATGGTGTTTGTTTGACGACGCATGTAGGCTTTCCAAGAATCAGATCCGCTTTCACGTCCGCCACCCGTTTCTTTTTCTCCTCCAAAAGCACCTCCAATCTCCGCACCACTTGTGCCGATATTGACATTAGCGATACCACAATCAGAACCACAACACGAAAGGAATGCTTCCATTTCTCTCATCTCATTCGTCATAATAGAAGACGAAAGCCCTTGTGGTACGTTGTTTTGTATGTCTAGAGCTTCTTCAAGCTTATCATATTTCATGATATATAGAATAGGTGCAAAAGTTTCCGTTTTTACAATGGGCATGTCATGGGTAACTTCCGCAATACACGGTTTTACACACGAACCCGAACCATCATACTTCTTACCTTTCAATACGCCACCTGGGACTAACATTTTACCCCCCTGTTGCTTAATCGCTTTAAGCGTTGTCAAATACTTATCCACAGCATCAGTATCAATTAATGGGCCCATGTGGTTTTTTTGATCCAAAGGACTTCCGATTTTAATCTGCTTATAAGCCTTCTTGAGATTCTTTTTCATCTTGTCATAGACACTTGAGTGGATAATCAAACGACGGGTAGAAGTACAACGTTGTCCCGCTGTCCCGACGGCTCCGAATACGGCACTGGTCATGACAATCTTAGTATCTGCAGAAGGCGTGATGATTATAGCATTGTTTCCGCCTAATTCTAAAATAGTCCGTCCAAACCGTGCTGCCACAGCTTGCCCTACTTTGCGACCCATTGCGGTGCTACCAGTCGCAGAGATGAGCGGTACTCTTTTATCCGACGTCATATATTGACCCACTACATAATTTCCATTGATAATAGTCGAAACGCCATCTGGTATTTTATTCTCTTTTAAAACCTCCTGTAGTAAATTTTGACAAGCGACACTACAAAGGGGAGCCTTTTCTGATGGCTTCCAAATACAAACATCTCCCGCAACCATCGCAATCATGGCATTCCATGCCCAGACGGCCACTGGAAAGTTGAAAGCAGATATGATGCCTACAATCCCGATTGGATGCCATTGTTCGTACATCCTGTGGTTTGGGCGCTCTGAATGCATAGATAAACCATATAGTTGTCTCGATTGACCGACCGCAAAATCACAAATATCAATCATCTCTTGCACTTCTCCTAGCCCTTCTTGCAGACTTTTACCCATCTCATACGAAACGAGTGTCCCCAATTCATTTTTAAATGCTCTAAGCTTATCCCCATATTGACGGACAATTTCTCCACGCAAGGGAGCAGGAATGTCTCGCCACTTTAGATATGCCTTCTCTGCTTTCTTAATAGCCGCTTCGTATTGACTTTTTGTGGTGACACTTACTTCTCCTATTAATTGACCATCAACGGGAGAGTACGATTTTAGGTATTCTTTGGATTCGTAGCCCTTACTGCCTGACCAGGTGCCAGCATTTTTCTTTTTTAGACCTAGCTTGCGCAAAAATGTTTTATTCATTTGTGTATGGTTTTATTTGTTTAAGGTAAACCTTTTGCAAATGTAGGGATGTCTATCGAATAATGGGCGTTTTTATCCTTAGAATTAGAAGGTGGCGCATTGCAATGACCCAAATAGGTTTTTTGCTTTTTAGCACGCCATTTGCAAAAAGCTTAGTATCAGCATTAAAACTGCTTCCCACCTAATTAATTTCCCCGAACAATTTAAGTATCATCCAAATGACATTTTGCTTGGAA